>JAYUWQ010000847.1:0-7769 GCA_043753485.1 bacterium | reverse complement strand
GCTTTGGCGGGATCATGGACGGCCGTATGTGGCCGCGTGCGGATCTGGCTTTCGTGGGTGCCGGTGAAATTGAAGACTGCAAAAAAGGGCTGTCCGGCCGGCCGGTTCCGGTAGTGGGCCTTTTTGGAGGATTCATCCCAGACCCCGCCGGACTCCGTCACATTGTAATCGGTCTTGTCACGGTTGGTGCAGTAATAACCGGCTTCCCTCAGCAGTTGCGGATAGAGTTTGATGCGGTCAGGAATCCTGACCTGGCTCCTCATGTGCTCGGCCCCCAAGGTGGGCGGATACATTCCCGTGATCAGGGTGGTGCGGGCGGGGGCGCAGACCGGCGCATTGGACCAGCACTTGCGGTAGCGCAGACTGCGGGCGGCGAGAGCATCAAGGTTCGGCGTATCGGCATAATCGAAGCCATAACACTTCAGATGGGGCCCCATGTCCTCGGCGGTGATCCACAGGATATGGGGCCGGGCGGGGGCCGCGGCCAAAGCCGGGCGGACGATGCAAAAGAGGGCGAGCAGGCAGAGCAGCAGCGGACGCATGGCGTTCAGGGTTTTCTGGGTTGGGGGCGGGGGCGGCCACTGGTGAAAGGCGGTTGTTCGAAGAGAATGGCACCGTCCGCGAGGCGGGGGTCTCCCGCTGCCGTGAGAATAGCTTTCAAGCGGCCCGCGTAATTCTGGCGGATTGCCGCATAGGCGGGGTCGGCGGCGATGTTATGCATTTGATCCGGATCCTTGGACAGATCGTAGAGTTCCTCGGCCGGGCGTTTGGCAAAACCCAGTTGCCACGCCTGGAGCCACGAGGAGTCATTCCGGTGACTGACCATCCACGCCTTGGTCGGGCTGGCATCGAAATCAGCGAAAGTGGTGTGGGTGACGTTCTCCACGGCCTGGGTGGGAGGGGCTGCCTTCTCCGTCAGGCCGGTGGGATCTCCCATGGGCCAGCGGCCGGGCTCGTAGTTCCGGATATAGAGGAATTCGCGGGTGCGCAGGGCCCGCTGCGGATAGGGCAGATTTCCTGCCCGGGCATCCTGCACATGGCGCTCCCGGCCGGTCACCACCTGGCTCCTGGCAGGATCCGCCTGACCTGAAACCGGATGCCGCAGCACCGGCAGCAGGCTGCGGCCATCCATCCCGGGCGGCAGGGGCACCCCGGCGGTTTCCAGGAAAGTAGGCGCCAGGTCCATCAGCAGGGTGAAATCATCGGCAATGCGTCCTCCGCCCACCGCAGCCACCCCTGGACCTGCCATGATGAGAGGCACGTGGGTGCCGAAGTCGTAGAGGTTGCACTTGCCCCGCGGCACTCCTGCCATGCCATGATCTCCGCTCAGGACAATCAGGGTGCGGTCCAATTGGCCGGTTTCGCGGATCCGGTCAAGCAGCACTCCGAGCATGGCATCCAGCGCATGGATTTCTCCGAGCCCATCGGCCACGTCAGCCCGGATCTCCGGAACGTCCGGCAGGAAGGACGGCAGCTTCCCCTGAAGTTCGTCCGGATTGATGCCCCACAAGGCCGGACCGGAACCCTTTTCCCAGGCACGGTGGACATTGGTCGGGCCGAAAACATAACAAAACGGCTGATCCCCAGGACGGGCCGCGAGGAAATCATCGAAGTTCCCCCGCACCTGGGCCAGCAGACGGGATTTGGCTTCATCCACCGTGGCCCCGGCCTTGACGGAACGGGTTGCTGCCTCACTGAAATTATTGAAAGCCATACCCTGCTTTTCGTAAGCATACTTCCCGGCCCCGATGGGGGCATCGCTGGGATTGCCCGGCCCCCAGACCTTGCCGGTCTCGCCCAGATGATAACCGGCCTCCTGCAACAGCAGCGGCCACGCCGGGAGGGAGGTGTCCCAGGCCGGAGCGTGAAGAATGGAACCCGGTCCGGTGCGGAAAAAATACCGTCCGGTCATCAGGGCGCTGCGGCAGGGCGTGCAGGATGGCGAATTGACGAAAGCATGCCGGAAAGTGACGCCGCGCCTGGCGATTTCATCGATACGGGGAGTCCTGACGACATGGTTGATGGAGGGTCGCGGGTCCAACCGGGCGTAGGTGCTGGCGTAACGGCCCCAGTCGTCCGCAAACACAAATAATAAATGGGGACGCTCCGGACCAGCCGCACGGACCCATCCGGGAATTCCCAGCATCAGAAAAATCAAAAGGCGATACCACATGGACCATCATTAGACCCGGCGGTGGCCGGTGAGGAAAGCTCAAAACACACCCGCTTGGCTCCGCAGATACGGATGCATGCGATCCATCCTGCAAGCAATGCATGGGAACCCCGGATGATATCCCCAGTCAAAAACACCGGTATGTCCTGACGTCGAACCGCCCGTTCCACGGCCCCGGCCCGATCAATCTAAGTCAGTTCCGCCGCACGGCCCTTGGGAGGCCGTGCGGCGGATGAAGCTGAATTCAGTCAATCCGACTCTCAGGCCGCACGGCGGCGGCGGCGCAGGGTGAGGAGGGCGGTCAGGCCCAGCAAGCCGACCGAGGAGGTTTCGGGAACCACCACGAGATTCACCTGACCGGAGACACTGGTATCCACCGCAAAGGCATTGCCTCCGGAGAGCGCTGGGGTGGCTCCCAGATCCAGCGTGTTATTGGTGAAGGTGCCACTGTAGTTGATCAGGCGCCAGGTGTCCCCGAGGCTGGCGCTCAGGAAGGAACCAGCCACCGTTTCGTTGACGTTGAGCACCCCATCGAGGGTGAGGTTGATGACTCCGGTGAACAGGTCATTGTTAACTCCGCCAACGCTCGTATCGGTTCCGAGGAATTCGTAACTGAGCACGCTGGTATTGCCGTAGGAGGCGGAGGTCGTGGTGGTCAGGGTGCCAGGACCGTTGCCCGGGGCGAAGATCCCGCCGTCGGCCACCGTGAGCGCACCGCCGAGGCTGCCGGAACCCCCGAGCGTGGCCCCGGAGGCCACACTGACCGCACCGGTCGCACCAGCATTGCTTCCGTTGATGAGCAGGGTGCCGGCACTGATCGTGGTCACACCGGTGTAGGTGTTGGTGCCCGCGAGGATCTGAGTCCCGGTGCCGGTTTTGATCAGCGCCAGGGTGCTGGTGCCGGTGTCCGTATTGTTCTTCAGCGTGCCGGAGAAGGTGGCATCAAGAGCCGGTGTGGCGGTGCCCTTCAGGGTGAGGACCGAGTTGGCAAGACCACCCAGTTGGCCGCCATTGCTGTGAACCGTCCCGGAAGCGGTGCCGTGCAGACCATTGATGGTGTCATTATAGCCATTGAGGTCCAGGAAGGCG
The DNA here is from genome assembly GCA_043753485.1 of bacterium. GTDB lineage: Bacteria > Verrucomicrobiota > Verrucomicrobiia > Verrucomicrobiales > V1-33 > CAIZWU01. The sequence continues at coordinate 4,507 of JAYUWQ010000847.1, read as the reverse complement.
GTGCTGGCACCGTCGCCCACGACCACATTGCTGGTGGCGGCAGCGTCCGGAATCCGGTCATTGGCCGCGAGGCGCAGGGTACCTCCGCTGACAATGGTGTTGCCGGTGTAGGTCAGGGAGTTGCCGGCGACGGAAGGCAGCAGGACCTGATCGCCCGGGCCACTCTTCTGAAGGGTGATCGCCCCGCTGATGGAGTATCCATAACCATAGTCCCCCCCGCTGGCTGCCGCGGTATTGATATTCAGCGTAGCCGGCGCCACAGAGGTGACAGTCCGTGCGAAATTGTCAGTGATGCCAGCATTGGAAACGAGACCTGCGATGGTTTGGTTATTGCCGTTTAAATCCAAGGTATTGACATTGCCGCCCTGGCCCATCCGGACGATGGCGCCGGTATCCAAGGCATTCACCACGTCCGTGCGGACAGTGCCGTGAACGAATTGGGCCTCGCGGTAATCGTGGCCACCGGCATTGATGATCAAGAGGCCGGCATCCGTTTTGGCCAGAATCACATTCGGGGTGTTGACGACACTGTTCAGCTGCATCTCGCCTGCTCCCCGCAGGAAGAGCAGATTGCTGGCACTGCCAGTGATGCCGCCGTTGATCTGGAATTGATCGCCCGCCGCCTGATTGGCCGAAATTTGACTGAGGCCATCACCCTCAATCACGATGCCGGCGGTGATCCGGAGACTTTCCGCGGCATTCCCCAAACCGGCACGCTGGTCATTGGAGAGCTCGCTGATCAGGGTCAGTGGCTCATCGAATAAATTGGGCGCCAACGGGGTGCTGGCGGTGGTCACGTTCAAGTTGAGCGTAGTGGCTGCCCCGGCCTGATCCCGGTTGCCAATGATGGTGGTACCGGCGCCGGTGCTGCCTAAAGAACCCAGCTGCTGGACGGTCAGGGTGCCGGCGGTGATTTCGGTGGTACCGGTATAGGTATTATTGACGGTGCCGTTCAGCACCGCAGTGCCAGTGCCGCCTTTGGAGAGGTTGAAGCGCCCGGCCCCATCCTGGAGCAAGCCTGTGAAGGTGATCCCTGCATTGTTGGCGCCAAGGAAGAGCGTCGAGGAGGTTCCCAGGGCAGAGTTGGTGACGGTGCCGCCACCGGTCAGGCCATCGATGGCCTCGGACTTGCCCGCCATGTCGAGAATCCCCCCGGCATTGACGGTGACATCAAGGTCGTTGTAGATCTGGTCCACAAAGTTGGCCGGAGCTCCAGGATAGGTCTGGGTGACATTGTTGCGGTTCGTATCCTCCGCATCGCGGTATTCGGTGTAAGTTCCGCCCAGCTGGACAGTGGCTCCACTATTGATTGTCAGGAGGCTGGCAACCGCATGAACGGTGTTGGAGCTGTCCTTGGCAAGGATGACGGTGCCGGCGTTGACAATCATACGTCCAGAGCCGTTGTCCAGAGTGCCTCCGAAAGTCTGGGTGCCGCTGCCCTGCTTGATGAGGTCGAAGGTATTGCCTCCGTTTACAATCCCGTTGAAGGTGGCGTTATTGGCAGTGCCGTAGGTCAGAGCATTGGCGGTGGCTTGAATGTTCCGCACTTGGCTGGTGGAGAAGCTGCTGCTAAGGTCTCCAATGGTCTCCGTGTCCGCAGTCGTCGTGCTGGCAAGAACGCCGAGCGAGAGGAATGACGTGTCCCCCAAGGTGACGCTGGCAGTATCGGGGATTTGGTTTTTAGCTGTGCCTGCTGGCAGGTTGGAAATGTCCCGGATCTCCAAGTTGGTGAAGTTTTCGACCACCACATTTCCGGTGAAGGTATTGTCTTTTTCCAAGACGACGCGGCCCTGTTCAAAGTCTTCCAAACCGGTGCTGCGACCAATACTGAGCGTGCCGACATTGCCGCTGACAACCCCGGAGAATGTGGTGCGGTCCAGCTCGCCGAGGAGACGTGTCGGACGATCCAACTGGAGCGTGCCGGTGAACTGAAGGCCGGAGCCGACCAGTGAGTCCTCGGAGGAACCGATCGTGGCCGTGCCGGTGCCCAGATTAGCGACAACAATGTTATTGGCCACGACCTGAGTGGCCCCGTTCTGGAATAACAGGCCCGTATTTTCCGCACCAGTGGCGGCATCGTTGAGAGTGATGTTACCGGCACCGAAGGAGTTGTGATTTCCCTGGAGCGTTCCTTTGCTGATGACGGTACCGCCACTGTAGGTATTGGCTACAGGAGCCGCTGTGGGTGCGCCGAGGGTGGTGATACCGGTACCGTCGGAACGGACGCTGCCGGTGCCACTGATGACCCCATTGTAGGAAGAGGCATCAGAGCGGTTGAAAGAGAGGACCGCGTTATTGGTCACATTGCCAAGACCGAGCGTCCCGGCGGTGCCGCCATTACCCACCTGAAGTGTCCCGGCGCTGATGGTGGTGGTGCCGGTATAGTTATTATTATTGGCAAAGATAGTGCTCGCCGTGCCCGCTTTGGTCACAGAAGCACCACCCGTGATGGCCCCGCCGGTGAGGGTATAGGCTGTGATGGAGTTATTGAATGAGACATCCGCAGGCCGGACTCCGGCCGCCTGAACGGTCACGCCGCCAACGGAACTGGAGTCATTGAAGACGGCCATGTCGCCCTGGTTGAAGGAGGCAGCGTTGTTAAGGCCGGAGAGGCCGTTCCACTGGTTGGCGGTGGCCGTATTCCAGTTGGCCCCGGCGGCCCCCGACCAGATCATGGGATCAGCGGCGGCGCTGAGGGTGGCAGTGACACTGGTTGGATTGATGGTCAGCGCGGGTGGGGCGCTGCCATCAGCAAGGTGAGGGAAGGCTCCGGCGCCAGCGGTCAGCCCGGCAGTGCTTCCTGCGGTGGCCAGAGTATAGGTGCCGGCAGCGAGGGGAGTGGTGCCCACGGGGAGGACATTGAAGGTGGTAGCGCCGGTAAGATTTGCCGTGACGGCCAGCAGATCCCCGCCTGCGGCAGCCGGGGTGATGTCTACAAAAGAACCCCCAGCCAGCGTAGCATTGGAAAGCGTGAGCGTGCCATTCCCGGCACCTGCACTCAGACCAGGGGTGAGGATGCCTCCCGCAGCGACGGTGACGCCGCCAGCGGCGGAAACTCCGCCGGTGCCAGCGAGGGCCCCACGGGCTCCGACGTTCACACTGGAACTGGCAGTAATGAGACTTCCAGCGGCTCCGAGGGTCAGGGTGCCGTCGTTGATATTGGTGGCTCCGGTGTAGTCCTGGTTTCCGCTGGGCAGAACAATTTCACCCAAGCCAACCTTGGTGACCGTTCCTGTGCCTACCCCGATGAGCCGGGAGCCGGAAGTGACAGTGAAGCCATTCGTATCGAACGTGCCGCCACCGTTCTGGACGTTGATCGCGATGTTACTGCTGATGCTGTGGTCCGCAGTGGCGCGGTAGGTGCCTCCGTTCAGGTTGAAGACAGGAACCGTGGCGACGGTGCCGCCTTTGGCAAAGCCGTAGGCCCCGACATTGAGGGTGCCGCCATTGAGATTATAGGTTCCGGCGGCGGTGGCACTGTTGTTCAGACTGATCATCCGCAGTCCAATGGCATTGACCGTGGTGCCCGCTGATTGATTGAAAGTGCCTTGCCCATCATATCCCACATACAGATGACCGTTCGGCACATTCAGCGTCCCGCCGGTCAGGTTATACGTGGAGTTTTCCCCACCCCAGTGGCCAACCCGCATCCCCCGGTTGTTGATATTGGAAACGCCCGTGGCCTCCGAACCGATCCCGCCGCCACGCAGGGCATTGACGGTGCTGGTACCGGATTGGTTGACCACGTAGGTCTGCGCCGCGCCTTGATTTCCGATGTCGAAGTCCCCCAGGACTGTGAGCACGGCGTTGTCCTGGATATTCAACGTAGCGTTGCCTACATCGGTGCCGGTGCTGTTGCCCACGTTGAAAGTGCCTGCGGTGCCAAACCCACTGGCTCCCACCGTGAAGTTTGTATTCCCGGCGAGCGTGAGCGTTTGCCGGTGGACGGTCGTGCCGCTGGTGATGATCGGCGCAGCAGTATCCAGAACCACCGTACCGCCCGTGCCCGCAGTAATGAATTGCTGGAAGTTCAATCCCTGACGGAAAGCCGCGCTGGAACCAACCTGCGGCACCACGTTATTGATCGCCCCGGTGAAAGTGAGGGTGGTGGCTGGGTTAGTGACTCCGATGGTGGACGCCCCGATACCCTTGGCGCCAAGCGTGAAGGTCCGATCAGTCGTCATCGCTCCTGCTCCGGTGACGTTGAAGGTGGAGGCATCCATGGCCACCACAGCCCCGGCCCCGAGGGAGCTGGCGGCTCCACTGTTGGCGATATTCTCCCCATTGATGGTCATGCGGGTGATGGAAGTATTGCCCGTGTAGGCGTTGGCGCCATTGAGACCGTTGAGGGTTCCACTGGTGGTCCCCGTGTGGTTGAAGCCGAATTCCACCGCGTGATTGCCCGAGATGACACCGGAAAGGGTACCGGAACTGTTGAAAGCGGTGATCCGGGTATTGCCGGTCAGGGTCACCGGCCCGGACAGGACGCCATTGCTGAAGAGACGGA
>JAYUWQ010000846.1:0-7774 GCA_043753485.1 bacterium | reverse complement strand
GGTTCAAGGCCACCAACAATTCCGGCTGGCCCGCCACCGCGGCCGGCTGTTTCAGCACCCCGGCGCGCAGGGGACGATCGGCCGGCAAAACCGCCCCGGGCTCCTCCACATCCAGCCGGGACCACGCCGCGGGATCTTCCCCCAACACTCCAGCCGCCGCCACCCGTTGCCGGGCATTGCCCAGCGAAGCTCCGCCATCCTGCAACGTCCGGTGCAGCAGGGCAAACAACACCACGCCATCGCGCGCCAGGGTGGACGCCCCGGCTCCGGGCAGAGTTGTCAGGAAATACACGCCGCCGCCCCCATCGCGGGCCGCCTGGACGACTAGGGGAGCCTGACCCTCACTCTCCCCGAGCCGGGCCAGCGGGATGGATTCGCCCTCCAGACCACACCAACGCTGGACTTCGGTTTCCCCCACCGGCAAGGCCGACCCCGCGCGGGTGCCGGCGAGGAGCCCGGCATCGCTGCGCCACCAGGCCACGAGGCTGGGCGCGCCACCGGCGGCGGTTTTCCAGGTCGTCCAGCGCAAGCCGGAAAAGGCGCCTTCCCCCGGCGATTCCGGAGGAAGGAAAAGCAGACTGCGCCCGGCCCGGGCATGAGCCTCCAGTTGCTGGATCATCACCGGGTCCTTGTCAGGCAAGGCCGCCTGCCAGACGATCAACGCTGTCTGGTCCCAGACAATTTCCGCGGCCCGCGCGGGAGGCAGGACGAGGGCTTCGTATTTCCGCGAAGCATCCGCCGGCGCCGTCAGGGCCGCCTGCAGCGGGCCTGACACCTCCGGGGTATCGCTGATGATGACCGATTTCAGCGGCGGCGGGTCATCAAACACAAAATACGAAACATTGTCCGCCGGAGTGGTGTCGGCCGGCAATTCCACTCTTCCCCATCCCCGGCCCGTGGTTTTATCGATGGGAATGGCCAGGCCCTGGAGCAGCACCTGACTGCCTTTCAGTTCGGCGTTGATGGTGCTGCTGACGCCATTCACCACCACCCGCAGCGGCACGGAAACCGGTTCGGCCACGGGCTCCCCGCGCGTCAGCCGGATGTCGAGCAACAACTCGGTCTTCTCCGCCGTGCCACGGCGCACCACCGGCCCGGCCTCGACGGCCAGATCCGCCGTGGGCGTTTCCGGATAGGCCAGCACCTGGAAACGCACCGCCGGCAACGTGGCAAAGGCCCCGCGCAGCGCACTCCAGCGTCCCCCGGCCGCATCCCAGTCGGATTGCCGGAGGTCGCTCACCAGCCAGACATCGGTGCGGCCGGTTTGATTGGTGGTGATATAATCCAAGGCACCCTGAAGCAGCGCCGGCACATCGGCGGCGGTGTCGGTGGGGCCGGTTTGCGGCAAATCGATCAATGACGTGGCTTTTTCCAAGGCCACCGGCTGCAGAGTGGCGCTGTCGATCAGAACCAATTTGGACCGCGTGCCGTACGCGTCCTGGATGGCCGCGGTCAGATTCCGCAGCCCGGCAAGGCGCTTGCTGGTGCCGGTCGTGAGGAGCTGCTGCTCCATGGAGGCACTGCGGTCGAGGAGGATGATCACCGAATCCGGAGCCCCGCCGGTCAGGCCCAGCAGACCGCCCGCCAGCGGCCGCCCGATCATGAAAATCAGCGCGGCGACGGCGAGGACCCGGAAGGCGAGAATCAGGTATTGTTTGAGCTTCGACAGGCCCTTGTTCATCCGTTGGGCGGCTTGGAGAAACATCATGGCCGCCCACTTCACCTGCCGCCGCCGCATCAGGTGAATCAGATGGATCACCACCGGCACGAGGGCCAGCGGCAGTCCGATCAGGAGAATGGGCGCGAGGAAACTCATGTGACAGGGTCAGCGGCGGCCTTTGGATTGAAGCCGGGCAAGGAGAAAACGGGCCAGCACGTCCTCAAAGGGTTCCTTCATCATCACCCGTTGATAGTCCACCCCGGTGGTGCGCACGGCTTCATCCATTTCAGCGAGGTATTTTTTGACCACTTCCTGATAGCGGCGGGCGATCATGGGAGGATCGGCCAGCAGCGTTTCCCCGCCCTCCATATCCACAAACCGGGCCGGGCGGTCGAAGGTGAAATCCAGTTCCACCGTATCCAGCACCTGGAACAACGCCACATCATGGCGGCGGAACCGCAGGTGCTGCAGGGCCTGCTTGAGCTTGGCCGGCTCGATGAAAAAATCCGACACCACCACCACCAGGGCCCGCTGGGAAATCTGGTCGGCCGCCTGGTGCATCGCTTCCAGGATGGTGGTTTCCCCTTTGGCCTCCAGCCCCGCCAATTGATCCAGCACCAGTTTCAGATGCACCGCCCCGCGTTTGGCCGGGAGCTTCTGCCGGTGGTCCTTCCCCACCCCCCACAATCCCACGGCGTCGCCCTGGTGCGCGGCCAGCCAGCCGAGCGTTCCCCCGAGTTTCCGGCAATAATCCAGCCGCGTGGCCCCTTCCGCGCCGTAGCCCATGGAGCCGCTGGCATCCACGATCAATGCCAGCCGCAGGTTGGTGTCGGCTTCAAATTCCTTGATATAAAACCGGTCGGTCCGGCCCCAGGTTCGCCAGTCTAGCCGGCGGGTGTCGTCCCCCGGCACATATTTCCGGTACTGGGCAAACTCGACCGACGACCCCCGCACCGGGCTGCGGTGCCGGCCGGAGACACTGCCGGTCATGGCCTGCCTCGCATTCAAGGGTAGCGCCAGCAGACGGGAGATCACCGCGCTATCAAGAAATGAGGCAGGACTGGGGGTCATGGGCTCGCGGGATCGGGGATTCCGGCAAAAACGTCAGGATCAGCCTTCCTTGCGCAGGTCCTCCACGAGTCGTTTGGTGACCGCGATGCTGTCGATCCCATCCGACTGGGCGGTGAAGGTGGTCATCAAGCGGTGCCGCAGCACCGGCTGCGCGACCGCCACCACGTCCTCCATCCGCACCATATAACTGCCCATCAGGGCGGCGCGGGCTTTGGCCCCCAGCACGAGATATTGCACCGCCCGCGGCCCGGCGCCCCAGCCCACCAGAGGTTTCAGCCAATCCGGCGCATCCGGCCCGGCCGGCCGGGTGCGGCGCACCAGATCCACCGCGAAGGAATAGATGTGGTCCGGCACCGGCACCCGCCTCACCAGCTCCTGATAGGCGATGACGCGGGCGCCATCCAGCACATGTTCGAGGATTGGCTGGCTGGCTCCGGTGGTGGACCGGGCAATCACGATTTCCTCCTCGCGGCTGGGATAGTCCACCCCGATCATGAACATAAACCGGTCCAGCTGAGCTTCCGGCAAGGGATAGGTGCCTTCCTGTTCGATCGGGTTCTGCGTTGCCAGCACAAAAAATGGCGCCTCGAGTTTATAGGTCCGTCCGGCGACGGTGACCCGGTGTTCCTGCATGGCCTCCAGCATCGCCGCCTGGGTCTTGGCCGGGGCGCGGTTGATTTCGTCGGCCAGCACGATGTTGGCAAAGACCGGCCCCTTGGCGAATTCGAATTGGCGTTTTCCTCCGGGCAATTCCTGCAGGATGTCCGTGCCGGTGATATCCATGGGCATCAGATCGGGGGTGAACTGGATACGGCTGAAATTGAGTGAGAGTGTTTCCGCCAACCGGCTGATCAGCAGGGTTTTAGCCAGGCCAGGCACGCCCATCAGCAGCGCATGGCCGCGGGCAAACAGGCAGATGCACAGCTGCTCGATGACGTCCTGCTGGCCGACAATGACTTTTCCCAGTTCCTTGGTGAGGCGGCCGTAAGTGGCGCGGAGATGATCGATGGCCGCCACATCGTCGTCAGGCAGCGGAGAGGAGGAGAGAGGCTCGGACATAAAATTACGGCGCAACTTGTCAGGTGGAACGGGGCAGATGCAAGATGATCTGTCGGAAATTTTAGATTCCCCGGTTCCCCCCACGGTTCAAATCCCCTGCGGAAAACCTGCCGGCTCCGCCACGGATAGCGGCTGGACGGCTTTCCCCGGAAAAAAAAGCCCGGCCGGTGGCCCGCAAATCCACGGGCCGTTCCAGTGATCGGGCCTCACTCCACTTTGTCAGAAACAACCGGCTGCAGAAATTTCGGAATCTCTTTCGAGGTGAAGCTACCTCTGAAGCTGGCAATGGAGGCATCATGAAAAAGCGGACTTCCCATCAATTCCTGAACGGAAGAGAACTGTCCCGGTCGGATATTCCAGGTCTCAAAATTGTAGGAGGTTTTGCCGGACTCATCCTTCTCAGGAAGCGCTGTTATCCGGACAATCATTCTGGATTCGCCAAAATCCGCCAAATGAGTTTGGAATTTCCCCGAAAGCTGCCTCCACAAAAAATTGCCCTTATCCTGTCCAACCAATTCCACAAATTTCGCTTTCAACTCCTCTTTTACTAAACCACCCTGGGGGTTCGAGTCAACCACGACAACAGATTGATCCTTGGACTCTTCAACAACGTAAAGGTTCCTGGCCATGTAGTCCTGAGCCTTTTTATACGCAGCCTGGACACCAGCCTCAATCTCCTTGCCCTTGGAATCGTTGATTCCAAGAAATTTCTTCAACGCATCCGTCAGCTTGAGGTCCGCATTCATCGATTGTATACTGATGGTCCCTAAAATTTCCTTATCGGATACATCATAGGGAACGGCAGATCCCCTGCGCTGGCGCACTTCCCGGGATCCCGGCGCATCCGGGACCGCTTTTATTTCGGAACTTTCGTGGACCTGGACTGGTCCGCTTGATGCTCTGGAATTCCGTTGGGGGTTGACTGAACCCGATGACTCAACAGGATCGGATTGAGAGCAACGTAAAAGAACCAACAACAAAGCACAAACAAGAGCAGCACCCCAGTATCTGACGCGGATGGCAGCGGGTTGGAGGCGGCTCATTCAAGCAAAGGTGGCAGATCACCATGTTCATCAGAAAGCATGGATTTCCTCACCAGTCCACTTCATCCCCTCATTCCCGGCAACAGCAATATTTTTTTCCGCAGGCGGGCTGATGGTATTTCCGGCTGACGTCCATCCGGAGGCAGCATGGGTTTTATGAACTGCGGTTCTTGTAGGGGGCGCAGTCGATTTCCACTTCGACAAATATTCGATGCTCCACTTCGCAATACCCGCCACTCGTTGTTACTGGCCCGGGAACACCTTTCCTGGAAAGAAAGGCCTGGCCGGTGGCGTCACTTGAGGTTCCGTTGCCGCGCGGCGGAAGCGCCGCCCCCCCTTTCCACCCCCCGATCCCTTCCGGACCCATTTTTGTGAGGACCCTGCTTGTCATCCCCTGCCTGCGTGAACGCGTGCGGTTGCCCCAATTCCTGCCGGATCTGCTCTCGGCCTTGGGCGCTGCTGGAGCCGCGGTGGACGTGATGATCGTGGACGATGGATCCGGCGCCGAAGAACAGCGCTGGCTCGATGGTTATCTTTCCCGCCTCCGGGGGTCCGAGCCGGCCCTGCTCGCCCCCCTGCTTCGCGATACCAAAGCCGGCAAAGGCGGGGCCGTTTATGCCGGATGGGAAACCGCCGGGCCGCTGCACACCCATGTGGGATTTGTCGATGCCGATGGGGCGATCCCTCCGGAAGAAACGGCCCGGCTCTGCCTGCTGGCCTCGCGTACCCCCACCCGGACCATTTATGCGGTGCGCACCGGGACGGATGACACCGTGGTGCAACGCCACCCCGGCCGCGGCCTTGCCGGTCACTTTTTCCGGAGCCTCGTTAAAATGCTGTTCCGCTTTCCTGTGCCGGAAACCCAATGCGGCTGCAAAATCGTCCCAGTCACCGCCTGGCGCGCCTGCGCCTCCCAGCTCACCGAACGCCGGTTTTGTTTTGATGTGGACCTGACCTGGCATCTGTTGCACCAGGGCACGGAAATCCGGGCAGTCCCGGTCAACTGGGTCGAAATTGCCGGGGGACAACTCCGCGCTGGCAGCGTGCTGGCCATGATCCACAGCCTCGTCAAACTCCGCCTCCAGCTGGGCCCATGGCAAAAAACCGGACCGGCCGCGCCCTGACGGACAGAAGCCGCGGCCCGTCGCGGGTGGCAAGTTCCCGTTGACCCTCCGGCCACCCGGACCCTCCTTGTAAACTATGTCCGCCGAGCCTGTCCTGCCCGCCCCGGCCCCGGTTCCGCGCCGCGGTTTCTGGTTCCACCGCCGTTCCCTGCCCTGCCCCACCTGGCGGTTCTGGCTCTGTGCCATGCTCCTGGGCACCGGCCTGGTGGTTTTTGCCGGACGCCACCTCCACCCGTGGCTGGCCGTCACCGAACCCGTGCCCGATGCCCGGTATCTGGTGGTGGAAGGCTGGGTGCCGGACCACGTCCTGAATGCCACCATTTCCATCGCGGATGACAACCCAACGAACCGCGTGTTTTGCACCGGCCTCCCGCTGGAACGGGGATCCTATCTGGTCCAGTGGAAAACCTACGCCGATGTCACGGCCCAATCCCTCGCCCGCCTCGGTCTGGAACCCCAACTGATCTGCCCGGTTCCCAGTGCCGACGTCAAAACCGAACGCACCCGGGCCATGGCCAGCGCCCTCAAGGCCATCCTCGACCACGAACCGGTGCCCGACACCGGCCGCAAAATCAATATCGTGACCCTCGGCACCCACGCCCGCCGTTCCCGCGCCATTTTCCAGGACGTGCTCGGTCCCGACTGGCAGGTCGGGGTCATCAGCGTGCCTTCGGTCAGCTACGATACCTCTCAATGGTTCCGCCAAAGTGAAGGGGCCAAAAATGTCATCAACGAAATCACCGCGCTCACCCTGATGGCGGCGGGAGGCAATTGAGTTGCCAGGGGGGGCATTTGGCCGCATGGTCCCATGGGGCCGCTTCCTCCGCCATGTACGCCCCTGAAACCCCTGACTTTTCCCAATCCCATGACCCGCTTCCGTCCCTGCATTGACCTCCACGAAGGTCAGGTGAAACAAATCGTCGGTGGCACCCTGTCGGATCAGGGGAACGGCCTGATCACGAATTTTGAGAGCGACAAGCCCGCTGAATTCTACGCTTCCCTCTACCGGCGCGACCGCCTCACCGGAGGACACGTCATTTGCCTGGGGCCCGGCAATGACGACGCTGCCCGCCGCGCCCTCGCGGCCTATCCGGGGGGATTGCAGATTGGCGGAGGGATCAACGCAGACAATGCCCCGGACTGGCTGGAAGCCGGAGCCTCGCACGTCATCGTCACCTCCTGGCTTTTTTCCCCGGACGGCCAGTTCCTCCCGGAGCGGCTGGCCGCGCTGGAGGAGGCGGTGGGACGGGAACGCCTCGTGATTGACCTCAGCTGCCGCCGCACCCCGGATGGCGGCTGGACGGTGTGCATGAACCGCTGGCAAACCTTCACCAACCTTCCCCTCACCCCCGCCACCCTGAGCCGGCTGGCTGGTTCCTGCGCCGAGTTCCTCGTGCACGCCGCCGATGTCGAAGGCAAGTGCCGCGGCATGGATGAAACCCTGCTTCCTTTCCTCGCCGACCACAGCCCCATTCCGGTCACCTATGCCGGCGGGGCCCGCTCGATCGCCGACCTCCAGCTCGCCGACACCCTCACCGGCGGCCGGGTCGATGTCACCATTGGCAGCGCCCTCGATATTTTTGGCGGCATTGGGGTTCATTATGCCGATCTCGTGATTTGGAACCACCGCGACCCTTCACTTTCAAGCGTTTAGCCCGCTTCCAGAGGGGCGAAAAACTAGCGCTTAAAGATTTTCTCATGCTGGATACCCTTCAGTATCAGCGTTTTCCAACACGAGAAATCTTTAATTCCAGTTTGACAGCGGATGACCGGCGGCTATGATCCGCGCCCCGGCACCGGCCTTTCCGGCATTGCCG
>JAYUWQ010000845.1:0-3043 GCA_043753485.1 bacterium | reverse complement strand
TTTCGGTGAGGCCGTAGCCCTCCATGACCGGTTTGCCGAATTTTTTGAGGAACTCCTCCTCGAGGGTGAGCGGGAGTTTCTCCGCCCCGGTGACGATGAGTTTGAGGCTCGCAAGCTGCTCCACCTTGACCCGCTTCAGGTAGCCCCGCAGGAACGTCGGCGTGCTGAGCATGAGCGCGACCCCGTGTTTGTCGACCAGTTCCGCGAGTTTGGTGACTTCCAGCGGGCTGGGATAGGTGACCAGGCTGTGGCCTTGGAAGATGGGGAACCACAGGGTGACGGTGCCGCCGAGGGAATGGAACAGGGGCAGCGACCCGAGGATTTTGTCTTCGGAGGACAGGCCGAGGCGGATGGCAAACTGGGTGACATTGCTGACAATGTTCCGGTGGCTGAGGGCCACTCCTTTGGGCTCGCCGGAACTGCCGCTGGTGAACAGCAGCGCGGCCTCGCGGTCCCCGCCTTCGGAGGAAAGCCCGAGCAGTTTGGCGAGCACGGGGACGGGCAGCAGCTTCAGGGCGATCAGCCATTTGATGATCTTCGGCTGCATCTGGGGCATGATGCGTTCGAGGAACATCAATTGCTTGGTGGGCGGCCACGGGAAGGTCTGGACTTTCCTGACAAAACTGTCGGCGGTCAGGAAACGGTCGATCCCGCTCTGCCGCATGGCGCTTTCCACGGCTTCCTTGCCTGCGGTGAAGTTGAAATTGACCGGGATTTTGCCAGCAAGGACGGCGGCCATGTTGGCGATGAGTCCGCCGCGGCCGGGAGGCAGGGCAATGCCGATCCGGGGCTGGGAGGTTTCTTTTTTGATCAACTCCGAGAGGGCGGCGGCGGCGGCAAACACCTTGGCGTAGGAGGTGACGCTGCCATCCAGGCCATCAATCACCTCGCCGGTGGCGCCATGTTGTTTGAAGCCTGCCAGCAGCATGTGCCCGAGCGGGACATTGAGGGAAGGCCGGGTGGCAAAGGCCTCCGCACTGGCTTCGATCAAGGCCGCCTGCACCGCCGGATAGGTCACCGCGTCTGCTGGGATCACGGCACTGATGGCATAAACGACTTCCACCGGCGCGCTGCCGAAGGCAATGGACAGGGATTCCGCACGGGGGTAATCCACCCCCACGGGCTGCAGCGGCACGCCGTGATGGCAAAGGTCCTGCAGCAGCAGGTGGGGAACCGCCAGGTTCGCCGCCGCGGGAGCGGTGACGGTGGGCGGCACATACAGCACCACGCCCTGCTGGCGGATGGTGGCCTGCACCGCCTCGGCCGATCCGGCCGTGCCCCGCTCGATGGTGGCCAGGTTCAGCGCCGCGATGGCTTGCGCGAGGGCCGGCGCATAAGCGGCGCTGGATTCCGTCAGGAGAGTGACCGCCCGCCCGCCCGCCACCTTCACCAGCCGCGGCAGATCCGCAGCGGCGAGGCGTGCGGGGACCAGGAGAACGCCGTGGGTGGTGAGCAGGTCGGTGTGCAGGACGGTGACACCGCGGGAGGTTTGAGTGGCGTGGGCCATGCCGGATAAGTGAGGGGAAAAGGAAAAAAGAACGGGTGCCGCAGGAAAAGGCGGGTGGGAGGAGTCCCAGTATTCCTGCTGGCCGGGAAATCTCAATGAAGAACCACCAGGCGGGAAATGGACGGCGCTTCCCCGGCGGAAAGGGCCACGGCGCTTCCCGCAGGACGGTAAGCGCCGGGGCCGGGGAATCAGACGGGCGGTTCAGCCGATCTTGTAGTCCCAGCCGGCGCGGTAGGACTTGTTGATGAAGGCGTTGGCTTCCGGACTGTTGCTGAAGGCCATGGCCTTGGCGTCCCAGAGGAGCTTTTTGCCCTTCTCGACGCGCTGGGCGACGTTGCCGAGGAGGATGGTTTCGGTGAAGGGCGCGGCGTATTTGAAGTTGGAGCCGGGGAAATCGATCGGTTTGTTCCCCAGGCAGGCCTGACGCCATTCCTCGTGATGGCCGATGGAGCGCTCCAGCAATTTCGGCGGACTGCCGATCTTCTGCATGTTGGCTTCCGGGATGATGCGGGAACGGTCGCCATAGTCGCCGGTGACGAGCAGGCTTTCCTTGGTGCCGATGTAAACATTGCCGCTGGTCGGGATTTTCTGCAGGGAGCCGTCGGGCATGCGCAGTTTTTCCTCACCGATCGCCTTGGCGACGCGTTCGAGGGCGAGGGCGTCTTCGCCTTTCTCATTTTTCAGCATCCCGTCATACCAGGTGACGGTGAAACCAGGACGGGCTTTGCCGTTGGGCAGGGTGCCGGGGCCGTAGGTCCATTTCAAAATGGCGCCCTTGGGGAACATGTCGCTGGACTGGCCATTGATCTCGATGACTTCCACCGCTTCCGGATAACCGGGGTTCATGGACATGAAGATGGAATCCATGGTGTGACAGGCCATGTCCGCGAGGGCGCCGCCGCCGAAGTCGAGGAAACCACGCCAGTTGAACATGTGATAAACCCCGCCGCGTTTGTTGGCGGGATTGTGCGAGAATGGCCGCGCCGGGGCCGGGCCGAGCCATAGGTCCCAATTGAATTCCGCCGGAACGGGATCGGTGGTGGTGGGCTTTTCGCCACCTTGTGGCCAGATGGGGCGGTTGGTGACGCAGTGGATTTCGGTGACGTCGCCGAGGAATCCGCCATTCACGAATTCATAGATGCGGCGGTTGCCTTCGTTGGCGTGGCCGTGGTTGCCCATCTGGGTGGCCACTTTGAATTTCTCGGCGGCGAGCTGGAGCTGCCGCGCTTCCCAGACGGTGTGGGTCAGGGGTTTCTGCGTGAAAACATGTTTGCCGGCCATCATGGCCAGAGCGGTGGCGGGGAAGTGATGGTGGTCCGGCGTGCCCACAATCACGGCATCGATGTTCTTCGCCTGCTCGTCGATCATCTTCCGGTAGTCCTGATACCCTTTGGCATCCTTCCAGTTCGGGTCGTCCTTGTGCGCGAGGGCGTTGACGTAGTTCCGGGTGTCCACATCGCAATAACAAGCCACGATGTCGCCGGCCGCCTTGGTGTCATCGGTATGGCGTTTGTTGATCCCGCCGACTCCCACAAA
>JAYUWQ010000844.1:0-3051 GCA_043753485.1 bacterium | reverse complement strand
AAAAGCCGCCCAGGCACTCCGTCTTAATCAAAACACTGTGGATTAGTATTCAATTCGTGCCCCGCATGAGGATGTCCACCGGACCCCGCCTTCCCGGGGCCGCCGCTTCCCCCCAACCGCCGTTCCCGGACGCGCCGCGGCTTGACCAATCCCAGGCCTGCGCCTTAGTCATCCCTGCTGGCACGCTGCCTGCCTCATTGTCCCGCACCCCATGGTCTCGATCCACATCCGCAACCTGACAAAGCATTTCGGGAGCATGGTGGCTCTCGATAACATCAATCTCACGATCGAATCCGGCGAGATGTTTTTCCTGCTGGGCCCCAGTGGTTGCGGCAAAACTACCCTGCTGCGGCATATCGCAGGATTTTATACGCCGGACAAGGGACACCTCCTGTTCGACGACAAGGACATCACCCACCTGCCGGCCCATAAACGGAATACCGCCATGATGTTCCAGAGCTACGCCCTCTGGCCCCACCTGAACGTGGGTGAAAACGTGGCCTTCGGCCTGCACGAGCGGAAGCTGCCCAAAGCGGAAGTCGAATCCCGCGTGCAGGAAAGCCTCCACATGGTGAAAATGGGCCACCTCGCCGAGCGGAAAATCAACCAACTCTCCGGTGGCCAGCAGCAACGCGTCGCCCTCGCCCGCTCCCTCGCCGTCCGGCCGGATGCCCTGCTGCTCGACGAACCACTCTCCAACCTCGACGCCAAGCTCCGCCTCGAAATGCGCTCGGAAATCCGCCGCATCTGCAAGGAATTCGGGGTGACTGCGGTCTATGTCACCCACGACCAGAAGGAGGCGCTCCACCTCGCCGACCGCATGGCCATCATGGAAAAAGGCATCATCAGCCAGGTGGGCTCCCCTCGCGAAGTCTTCCGTTCGCCCCACACCGCCTCTGTCGCCTCCTTCATCGGTGAAGCAAATTTCCTGCCCGCCGAATTCATCGCACTGTCCGGCACTGGCTCCTGCGCCACCGCGCATACCACCCATGGCATTTTCACCGGCCGGATCACCGATCCTGCATGGCAGCCTGTCTCCGGCGAAAAGGTCCAGCTTTGCCTGCGCCCGGAGGCACTCCGCCTCACCGATCTGCCCGCCGCAGCCAACCTCCTCACGGGCCGCCTGACGGATTCGGTCTACCTCGGCGAACTGGCCCAATACACCGTCCGCGATTCCTCCGGCCTGCTTTTCCACCTTTCCGAACTCAACCCCGCGATCCTCCGCGCGGCCGATGATTCCCAGGTCTCTCTCACCGTCAACCCTGACGACGTCATGATCCTGCGGGCCTGATCACCTCCTGGCCGGACCCACCCTACTATCTTTTTCCCCATGGCCCGCTACCTTGCCGTCTTTCTTGCGCTGATCGCCGTCATCGCCGGTCCGGTCCTGATGAAACCGAAGACCAGCGCCCGGACCAGGGATTTCGCGCCGCAGGACCGCCTGGTGATCATCACGCCCCATGTGGAGTCGATCCGCAAGGAGTTCGAGACCGCCTTCCAGCAGTGGATGAAGGAAAAACACGGACGCTCCGTGGTGATCGACTGGCGAGTGCCTGGCGGCACCACGGAGATTTCCAAAGTGGTCGGCAGCGAATACCGCGCGGCGCTCGAACTCTTCTGGAGCAAACAAGGGAAGGAAGCCTGGAACGACCAATTGGGAGTTGCCGCTTTTGATCCCAAAGACAACTCCCCGGCCCGCGCCACTTGGATGGCTTCCAGCATCGGCGTCGGCATCGACCTCTTTTTCGGGGGTGGCACCCCTGATTTTTCCGACATGAAAAAGAAAGGCTTCCTTGTCCCAGGCAATGCCGCGGAGGGGATCGGCCTGCTCGGGGTAAAGGCCGCGCATCCCGATTGGTTCGGCGGCTCCGGCATTCCTGACAAATGGGCCGGCGAGACCTACCTCGATCCGGACTTCACCTGGGCCGGCGCCTGCCTGTCGTCCTTCGGAATTTGTTATAATCTGGATTTCCACCAACGCCGGGGATTCACCGATTTGCCGGATCAGTGGGTTGACCTGACCCATCCACGCTACCAAAACCAGATCGCTCTCGCCGACCCCGGCAAGAGCGGCACCGTGGCCAAGATGATGGAATCCCTGCTGCAGCAGGCCATGCAGACCGCTGCGAAGGACGCTCCGGATGCCGCGGCCAGGAAGCTGGCGCTCGAAACCGGCTGGCTCCAGGGCATGGGCATGATCCAACGCATCGGGGCCAACGCCCGTTATTGGACGGACAGTTCCACCAAGATTCCGCTGGATGTGGCAGAGGGTGAAGCCGCCGCCGGCATGTGCGTCGATTTCTATGCTAGAAACTTCATGCAGCGCCTGGAGGAAACCACCGGCCACAGCCGGATGGGTTTCACCCTGCCCGCCGGAGGCACCACTCCCAGCGTGGACCCGATCGCTCTTTTCCGCGGGGCGCCCAATCCCGGGTTGGCCACCCGTTTCATTGAATTCGTGCTCAGCATGGAAGGCCAGCGCCTCTGGGCCTGGCGCGCCGGAACGCCGGGCGGTCCACGCCATACCGCCCTGCGCCGCCTGCCGGTTCGTCAGGATTATTACACCCCGGAAAACCTCGCCCACGCCAGCGACCCCGGCCTGCTCCCCTACGCCGCCGGCACCGCCCTCACTTACGACCCCGCCCTGACCGGCAGCAGCTTCAGTGCGATCCGCCTCGTCATCCGCGCCATGTGCCTCGATACCCATGAGGAACTGAAAACCGCCTGGGCCGCCCTGATCGAAAACAACTTCCCGCCCCAGGCCACCGCCGCCTTCAGCGACCTCTCCGTGATCAGTTACCCCAATGTCACCGGCAGCATCGCCGGAAAACTCAATCAGCGGAATATGCTGATCACCTCCGAACTCAGCCGCACCCTCGCCCAGCAATTCCGCCTGCAATATGAGCGCTCTACCGAACTGGCGAAGGAACGAAAGTAAAGTGGCCCCCATGACCTAGTGTAGGCCGCCTTACTGTTTGCATATTATAAAAGTCAGGGTATGATGGGGTCATGAGAGTAGCCGTGACCATTGAATTGAGCGCCAAGGAGCGC
>JAYUWQ010000843.1:0-3053 GCA_043753485.1 bacterium | reverse complement strand
CGCGGGGTTTGGGATTGCAGGATTCGATCATCCGGTCTTCTGGGCGGCCGGGGCAGTGTGGGAAACCCTGTGGCTGGCCGGCAGCGCGGGACGGGCTGGATACCGGCGGAAAGTCGATGCCGCTGCCCGGCGCACTGCCTGGCGCACCGTGGAGGAGCGGCGCCTGCAACTTTATAACCAACTCCCGCCAGCCGACCGCCAGCGCCATCATAGCCTGCGTTCAGCCTGCCAAAATCTGATCACGCCCCGGTCCGGTCAGGAGCCCGATCCCGCGGCCGAACTTTTCACCTGGCTGCATCTGAAACTCCTGCTCGCCCGCCAGCAGGCCGCCTCCGGACAGCGCCCCGCCGCCGATCCTGACGTTCCGCGCCTTCATGCAGGCGCCGCGGTGGAACTCACCGATCCCGCCCGCGCCCACCTCGCGGACGAGGCCGTCACCATTCTGGATCCCCGCCACGGCATCAAAGATCCCACCCGGCCGCTCCTGCCCAGGATCGAGGCCGCCCTGCACCGCATCGAAGCCGAACTCGCCACCGCGGTCCGCCTCCAGGGCCAGACGTCAGCACCGTGTCCTTTCCATGTCATGGCGGAAGCCGCCGCCGGAGCCGCCGTGCCGCTGACCCGGCAGATTCCGCCCCTGCCCGGCGCGGGGGAGGTCGATCTGTTGTTGGATCAATTGGGAGCCGGGAAACCGTTATCCGAACCCGGCACTCCGCCCGCCAGTCAGGCCCGGCCCGCAGTGCGCGAGTGAATCAATAGGCCTTGGCGAAGATCACGCGCTGGGTGCTGGGCTTGCCGGTCAGGAAACACGTGCCGGGCTGTTTCCATTCATCGCCAAAGGGCAGGCAGCGGATCGTGACGCCGAGTTGTTTTTGCAGCTCGTCCTCGTCCCCGGAGGATCCAGCCCAGTCCACCACCGCGAAGCCGCCGTGGATTTCTGGTTTGTCAGGATTCTTCGGGGTGAAGAAAGCTTCGAACGCTGCCTTGTCCGTGATGCGGATCATGTTGGCATCGCGGAAGCGGGTGGCGCGTTCCAGCAGGCCCGCCTGGATTTCCTCCAGGGTGGCGGCGGCTTGGCTGACAAAGTCGGCGGTGGCGATGAATTCCTTTTCCTTCAGCCCCTTGTCGCGGCGGCTCACGGCCACGCTGCCCTTTTCCAAATCCCGGGGACCGATCTCAATCCGGATCGGCACGCCCTTCTTGATCCATTCCCAGTTGCGGGTGCCGCCGGGCAGATCGCGACGGTCCACCTGGGCGCGGATGGGTTCGCCGGCGTAGGTTAGAGCGTGGAGTTCTTTGGAGAGGGCATCACAGGCATCGAGGACGGCTTGTTTGCTGTCCTCCTTGGGCGTGACGGGCAGGATAACGATTTGCTGGGTGGCCACGCGGGGAGGGAGGACCAGGCCATCATCATCGCTGTGCGCCATGATCAGGGTGCCGATGAGGCGGGTGCTGGCGCCCCAGGAGGTGGTCCAGGCGTGTTCCCGCGCGCCGCTGCGGCCAGTGAATTGGATGCCGGCAGCTTTGGAGAAATTCTGCCCGAGGAAGTGGCTGGTGCCGGCCTGGATGGCTTTGCGGTCCTGCACCATGGCTTCGATGCACAGGGTGCTTTCCGCTCCGGGGAAACGTTCGCGTTCGGTTTTTTCGCCGGTGATAGAGGGAATGGCCAGGTGATCGCGCGAGAAGGTTTCGTAAACGCGCAGCATCTGTTCGGTTTCCGCCAGGGCCTCCTCTTTGGTTTCGTGGGCGGTGTGGCCTTCCTGCCAGAGGAATTCGGCCGTGCGCAGGAAAATCCGGGGCCGCATTTCCCAACGCATCACGTTGGCCCATTGATTGATCAGCAGGGGCAGGTCGCGGTAACTCTCCACCCAGCGGGCAAAGGCCGCGCCGATGATGGTCTCGCTGGTCGGGCGGATCACGAAGGGCTCCTCCAGCTCTCCGGCGGGCACCATTTTCACACTGCCATCTTCCTGCTTCACGGCCTCCAGGCGGTGATGGGTCACTACGGCGCATTCCTTGGCAAATCCCTCCACGTGGGTGGCTTCCTTGGCCAGGTAGCTCAGGGGAATCAGCAGGGGGAAGTAGGCGTTGGAGTGCCCCGTGTCCTTGAACATCTTGTCCATCTGCCGCTGGATGTTTTCCCAGATGCCATAGCCCCAGGGTTTGATCACCATGCAGCCGCGCACCTCGGAATTCTCCGCCATGTCGGACGCTTTGATCACCTGCTGATACCACTCCGGGAACTTTTCCTGACGGGTGGGCGTGATGGCGGTCTGGGGTTTGGCGGCGGGTGCGTTGGACATGACTTTGGAAGAGTAGCCGCTCCGGAAAAGCTCCGGGGCGGGAGGGCGCATCCTGGCGGCGTCTCCGGCCCGGTGCAAGTGGTGGCATGGTCTGCGGGTTGGGGCTTTTTCGCCCTCAGTCCAGCATCCGCTCCAGCAGATCCATGGGACACGAATAATCTATCGCCTTGTGGGGCATGCGGTTGGCTCCCGCCTCCAGGCTTTCCAGCGCATCTCCCTGCGCCCGGTTCCAGCGGAATCTCTGGACCGCATCATTCATGGAGCCGATGCGCGTCCGATCCGTCCGCGGCAGCACCACCACCGCTTGGTTGGCCGGGTCAAACTCCGCGCCATAGGCCGCCCAGGTCTCGGCCACCCGCAGGAGGAACAGCCGCCAGAAATCGCCAAAGGTCTTCACTCCCGTGACGGGGATCTCCAGCGTGTAGAGCGTCGCGTCATGCATCGCCACCACCACCGGCATCGTCCCCAGCCGGACGTAGTGGCAGCTCCACTCATCGATCCGGCGGCCCTGTCCGCTCCATGGGCCCGCCGCACTGACAGCGCATTTGAAGCGTTTCGCGAAATCGGCGGAAGCGTGGAGAATCTTGGGGAGGGAATTTTTCACCCCGCCATGAGGGGGCACAAGCGTTATCCTAAATGGGAAAATGGAATTTTAAACAGAAGGGCGGGCATGTAGTCATTCAAGGTTTTTCGTTTACGCTCCAAGGTTTTTTTCCAGCGACATCGGGCCGTCGGCGGGGAGCGGTTGGA
>JAYUWQ010000842.1:0-3061 GCA_043753485.1 bacterium | reverse complement strand
CCCCGGAAAAGCAGGAAGGGATTTCAGGTGGACGCGGGCAGGGTTTGGGGGAAGGGTGCGGTTTCGCTTTGCCCCGCTGATCAAAACATGAGTGCCCTGCCCCGCCCGCTCTATTACGATTCCCACATGCACACCCCGCTGTGCAAACATGCCCATGGGGAGCCGGAGGAGTATGCGGAAACGGCCCTGCAACGGGGCTTGAAGGGGATCATTTTCACCTGCCACAGCCCGATGCCGGATGGTTGGTGGCCCCAGGTGCGGATGGATATTTCCCAATTGGATGACTACCTGGCAATGGTGGACCGCACCCGGGAAGCCTATGCCGGACGACTCGACGTCCGGGTCGGGATGGAAATGGATTTTTTCCCGGGATTCGAATGGTGGGTGGAGTCCTTGAATGAACGTTGCGAATTCCACCATGTGCTGGGGTCGGTTCACTTCTTCGGGACGGACTACAAAACCAAATTCTGGAAAGGCGATGTGGTGGCATTCCAGAAGCAGTATTTCACGCACCTCGCAGAGAGCGCCGAGACGGGATTGTTTGATACCCTGGCCCATCCGGATCTGGTGAAGAATCTGCAGCCGGAAAATTACGAATTTGAGGTGATCGCGGAGCATCTGGGCACCTGCCTCGACCGGATCGCCGCGACCGGGGTGGCGATGGAGCTGAATACATCAGGACGGCTGAAGCTGGCCCCGGAGTTCAATCCCGGGCCTGGAATGCTCACCATGATGCGCGAGCGCGGCATCCCGGTGGTGCTGGGCAGCGATAGCCATGTGCCCCGCCGGGTGGGATCGGATTTTGGCGATGCCCTCGATTCCCTGGAGGCCGCCGGATATAGCAAGGTCTCCCATTTCCTGTCCCGCAAACGGGTGGATTTGAATATCCCGGAAGTGCGGGCCAGTCTGATGCGCCAGCCTCTGCAAGTGAACCTGCAGTAACCCGCGCGGCCCCTCCACTCAAACCGCTCCGCCAAGCAACCTCCGTCACTTGGCCACAGGACCGGACAGCAAACGCTTCCCCTGGCTGAACAAGAACTTACTCCGCTTCCGTCAGGCGTTCGTGCCCCTTGCGGGCGCGGCGGCTCAGCAGTTTCACGATCTCCTTCAGCAGCTCATTTCCTGCCACTGGACTCTTGGTCAGGAAAACCTCGAAGGCGTCCCTGGAAATCTGCCATACCTTGGAGGGCACCGCTGCCGCCACAAACGCACTGGCCTCCACCTCCTCCAAAAATCCCATCTCCCCGACGGTCTCACCTTCGTGAATATAACCCAGCGGCACCAATTGCTCCGGAGAACGCAGGGTCACGGCCAGTTCGCCGGACACCACGATAAACAAGTGCCCGGTGGCCTCACCCTGCTGCAGCACCGCTTCGCCCTTGGCGTAGTGGACAAATTCCCCGCCATCCGTCAGGGCCGCACGGCTTCCTGGCGTCACATGAGCCAGAATTCCCAAGGGTGGAAGGATCTCGGATGTCTCAAGGATTTCAGGCATGTTTAATTGGTAAAGCAGGTGTAGGATCCCGCAAGTATAAAACCTTCAGTCCCATGTTCCATCCTGCCTTGTTTTGATTCCCAAAATATCTAAAAAGCCAAGCTCCTCTTACTCGCTCTCAAAATAATAACCAGCTGCCCGGCATCCTGGATTGCTTCCCAAGCCATGACCCCAGCCACCGCCATGAAGCCCTCCCTCCTTTCCCTGCTGGTGTGCGTTTCCCTGGCAGCAGCGACCCAGGCTGCCTTGACACCTCAACAGAAAACCTCCCGTGCCGTGGTCCAGCACTACGCCACCACCGTCCACGCCGTTTACAGCGACTGTCTGACATCCACTACCCAGCTCCGCGAATCCATCCGCGCCTTCCTCGCGGCCCCCTCGCCGGAAACCCTCTCCACCGCACGCCAAACCTGGATCAAAGCCCGGCAGCCCTATCTGCAAAGTGAAGTCTTCCGCTATTACGCCGGCCCCATTGATGACGCCGACGGGCCCGAACCCCTCCTGAATTCCTGGCCACTCGACGAGCTCTACATCGACGCCGGTGAAGGCGGCGACGGGGGCATCATCGGCAACGAAAAAGCCTACCCTGTGATCGACGCGGAACTGATCGGGCAGCTGAACCTGCAGGACGGCGAGAAGAACATTTCATGCGGCTGGCACGCCATCGAGTTTCTCCTCTGGGGTCAGGACAAAAGCACCACCAGCCCCGGCGACCGCCCCTTTACGGATTACACCAGCGCGCCCTTCGCGATCCGCCGCGGCCACTATCTCCAAGCCTGTGCCGACCTCCTCATCACCCATTTTGAAGACTTGTTGAAACAGTGGGCGCCGGGCAAACTCGGCAACTTCCGCGCCATCTTCGAGGAAGGTTATGATCAATCCATCGAGCGCCTCCTCACCGGCATGATCTTCCTCAGCGGCAACGAACTCGCGGGGGAACGCCTCCAAGTCGCCTGGGATACCAAAGAGCAGGAAGATGAACACTCCTGCTTCAGCGATATGACCCACCAGGACCTCATTTTTGATGCCCTCGGCCTGCAGAACATCTATCGCGGCCAGTATGTCAGGCTGGATGGCACCACGTTGTCCGGTCCCAGCCTGCGGCAGCTCGCCGAACTCGTCCAACCGGACCTGCTTCCCGGCCTCGACGCCAAAATTGACGGCACCCTCGCCGCCGCCCGGGCCATCCCGGTTCCCTTCGACCAAGCCATCCTTGGCGAGGATGATTCCCTTGGCCGCCTCGCCGTCATGAAAACCATCACGACCGCCGAAGACCAGTCGGCGCTCCTCCGCCGCTTCGCCCGCGCGCTCCAGATCCAAATCCCCGAGCAACCCGCCGGAGATGTTGCTGGCTGATCTCCCCCCCGACCAGCGCGGGTCCGCCGCGCGATGCTGTCCTCATGAAGCGCCCTCTCTTTTCAGCCCTGGCTGCCGCCCTGGCCGCCAGCTTCGATGCCAGCGCCGCCTCCCCCGGGCATCCCCCGGAAGCCTTCTCCGGCGGCACCACCACCGTATTCAACGATGGCAAGGACGCTTACTCGCTGCCCCTTGGCAACGTCAGCCGCG
>JAYUWQ010000841.1:0-3063 GCA_043753485.1 bacterium | reverse complement strand
AAAAATCAGCGCGGCGTTACTTATCCCCGAAGGAGATGCCGACCGCACGGGCGGTTTGGACGACTTCGCTGTCGGGCTCGACGAGGCGGCAGGCGCTGACGGCTTCTTCGATCGGCACGGAGTCCACGTGATAGGCCTGGTAGCTGACCATGTGGCCGTATTTGGCTTCTTCGATGAGCTTGACGGCTTTCACACCGAACCGGGCGCCAAGGAGGCGGTCGAGAGCGGTGGGGCTGCCGCCGCGCTGGAGGTGACCGAGGGTGCAGGAACGGGTTTCCTTGCCGGTCATTTCCGCAATTTTGTTGGCGACGTAATCACCGATGCCGCCGAGGCGGTGTTCGGAGGAACTGCTCTTTTCCTTGGTCATGGCATCGCCGCCGGGGAGGTGGGCGCCTTCGGCCACGACGACCATGGTGCTGTGCAGCCCCTGGGCTTCGCGCTGGCGGATGGCATTGGCGACGTTTTCAAAGTTGAACTCGATCTCGGGGATGAGGATGACGTGGGCGCCGCCGGCGATACCACCCCAAAGGGCGATCCAACCGGCGTTGCGGCCCATCACTTCAACCACCATGACGCGTTTGTGGCTGTCGGCGGTGGTGTGGAGGCGGTCGAGGGCATCGACCACGGTGCTGACGGCGGAATCAAATCCGAAGGTCATGGCCGTGGCCGCGAGGTCGTTATCGATGGTCTTGGGGACGCCGACCACGGGGAGGCCATTGCGCATCAACTGCATGCCGGTGGTGAGCGAGCCATCGCCACCGACGACGATGAGGGCGCGGATTTCGAGGAGCTTCAGAGTGGTCTTGGCCTTGTCGATGATCTCCTGGGGGATTTCGGCGACGTTACCTTCTCCGACTTTGGCGGCGAAGTGACCTTTGTTGGTGGTGCCAAGGATGGTGCCGCCCTGCTTGAGGATGCCTGCCATTTTCTCGGGCTCGAGCATCATGTAATCGCCAGGAGGGAGGAGACCCTCAAAACCGTCGCGGAAACCGACGACTTCCCAGCCAAGTTTGGCTGCTGCGCCTACGACGCCGTAAATCACTGCATTGAGTCCGGGGCAGTCGCCCCCGCTGTTTAGGATACCGATTCTCATGGGTGGGATAGTGGAAGGGATGGGATGGAGTTTGGAGAGAGTGGTGGGATGGGAGAAAGACGCAAGCAGCATTCCGGCCAGCCGGGCAGGAAGCCGACTTCAGTATACGGGCACAGGCTGATAGCCCCCTTGTGGGTAAGCAGGAGCCGGGGGGTAAGGAGCGTTCTGGGGATAAGCCGGCGCCGCAGGATATTCGGGAGCCCGAGGATAAGCCTGGGCTGGGGCGGCCTGAGGGGCCGGTTGGGCTGGCGGTGGCACAGCAGGCACGGCAGCCGGAGCACTGCCGAGGTATTCGGAAACGTTTCCGGCAGGGCTGCCGGCGGCGCGCCAGGCATCGTAGCGGCTCCATCCCTCGGAGAGGAGACGGGTGGTGGCGTTGAAGCGGTCAGGCGCCCCAAGGACCACCACGGTGAGGCGGTGAGGGATGACCAGAGTGCTGCCATCGGACCGCTTGATCACCGTGGCCGGTTTCGGGGCGGTGACGGCGAGGCAGGGACCGGCGAGGTTGGTGGTTCCGGTTTTTCCAGCATCGATCCGGTTGCGGCCGATGATTTCGTTGGTGTTCCGGACCGAGAGGGATTGGGCCATTCCATTGCGGAGGAATGCGATGCGCCGTTCCTTCTGGGAAGTGTAGAAGGTTAAGCCGGGAGTGGTCAGGGCTTGATTCAGCAACCGGGCAACGTCGGAGGCACAGGAATAGCCGGTAGCCCCGGGGAGTTCCAGCCCGTGGGGATTGGCAAAACGGGTGTTGCTCAGGTTGAGTTTGGCGCGCAGGCCATTCATCTGGCTGACAAAGGCTTGGAGAGGAGCCCCGCCCAGACCGGCCTGGGATAGTTTCACCCCGAAATGGGTGCCGAGGGTCTCCGCCGCGAAATTATCCGAAGCCATCATCGCCGCGTACAGGGCATCCCGCACGCTGATCCCGTCTCCCGGCTGCAGGCCCAAGGGGCTGGGAACGCCCAGGGTCGTCACGCTGGGGGGCACGGTCATGACTTCATCAATATCCCCGGAGGAACCCCGGATAAAATCGAGCACCACCACCGCGGTCGCGATTTTGCAGAGGCTGGCGACGGAGCGCTTTTGATCCGGCTGATAGGAAAGCAGGACGCGGCCGTCATTGGCATCCGCCACCACATAGGAAGCGATGCCGGGGTAAACCGGGCCGATGTTGGCCACACTATGGGGACCGGCATCACCGCCAGCCTGGAGACCCACACAACCAGGGAGGCAAGGGACGGCGCACAGCCCCGCGACCAGTCGGAAAAAGGAACGCAAAGTCATAGATCGGAAAATACCGCGGGAAAGCGGAGGGGTCATCTAAGCAGGGCATCCCCCCGGCGCAACGTGGAATGTGCCCCCGTTCTTCCGATTCATGTTGGTGGCTTTGGCCCGCGCGGAAATGCCGGTGAAAGCGCCCCATTTTCCAGTCATCCATCAAGCGTTCGCCGGCGTTCTGCCCCTGGAAACTTCTTCCTCCCAGTCATGCGTCTCCTCTCTTGCCTCCAGTCCATCGCCGCCGGCTCTGCGGCTCTGCTGACAACGGGTTGTGCCGTAGTGCAGCGCGCCGGCATCGCCGTGCTCTATGAAAAATCCGGTCTGCCCGGGGCTCAGACCCTGCACGACCTCACCTACGGCACCGAGCCCCGGCAGCAGCTTGATCTTTTTCTCCCCGCCGGAAAATCCGGCTGGCCGGTGGCCATTTTTGTCCACGGGGGAAGCTGGACCGGTGGCGACAAGGGTCTCCGGGTGGGCGGGGCCGATGTCTACGGAAACATCGGGCGTTACCTGGCCGCCCAAGGCATTGGAGTGGCTGTGATCAACTACCGGCTGCAGCCACAGGTAGACTGGCGGGAGCAGGTGGCAGATGTCGCCCGGGCCACCAAGTGGGTCCACCAGCACATCGCTGCATACGGTGGCCAGCCCGATCAGCTGTTTCTTTTCGGACACTCGGCCGGCGCTCAACTCGCCGC
>JAYUWQ010000840.1:0-3069 GCA_043753485.1 bacterium | reverse complement strand
CGAGGAAGTTGGCGCATTTGGTGTCCAGGTTGCCGCCTTTGCCGGCCCGGGCAATCAGACCGGAGGCTCCATTCGTGCGCAGAGCAGTAACGTTATGTTCGGAGAAACCATTGCCTTCCCGTTGCCGCTCCTTGGGGTCATACGCGGAGACGTTGATGATGGTCGGCAGGCCGGCAGCGGAGGCGGCGATCGTGGTGGAGACGGGGGCGGAACCGCCGGTGCTGCATTGGGCTAGCAGGAGGACGAGGGGGAACAGGAGCAGACGTTTCATGCAGAAAACGGATAGAGTGGAGCAGGGAGTTACGATTCAGGCACGGGGCGGATGGGCGGCTTCGAGGGCGTAGGCGAGATGGGGCGTGTAGAGCAGGGGCTCAAGGAGAAACGAATCGTGGCCTTTGAGGCTGTGGACGGTGATGTGCATGACGTCGCAGGCGGCCTCCCGGAGATGGCGGACGAGGGCGCTTTGTTCTTCCGGATAGAAACAGAAATCGCTGTCGATGCTGAAGATAAGGAAATGTTGGCCGTGGCGGCGGCAGGGCTCCAGCAGGGCATCCCAGGAGGCGGCTCCGGCTTCGGCGACCGGGTCGAAGGTGCTCCAGGCTTCACAGATCCGCAGGTAGGTGTTGGCGTCGAAACGGGTGACGAACTTCTTGCCCTGGTGGAGCATGTAGCTCTCGATGCTGTCGCGCAGACGATACCAGGCGAGGCCCTGGCCGGGTTGTTTGACTTCGCCCCGGGCGCGGCTTTCGATTTCATCGAGATGCACAAAGCTCTTGTGGCTGATCATGCGGGCGAGGGCGAGTCCATACACCGGCGGCGAGCTGTGATAGTAGTCGCCGGCGTTGAAGTTCGGGTCGTTCTCGATCGCGAGGATCTGCTCGAAGAGGAAAAGGCGGTTCAGGACCGTGGTGGGGCCGCCGCTGGCGATCGGCACGACCAGACGGACGCGGTCAGGGTATTGGGTGGCCACGGCGAGGGCGCAGAGGCCGCCCACGCTGGGACCGACCACAGCGTGCAGGGTGCGGATGCCGAGGTGGTCGAGGAGGAGCATCTGGGAGGCCACGATGTCCGAAACACTGACATGCGGGAAGGCGCTGCCCCAGGGCTGGCCGGTGGCCGGATTTTCCGAGGCGGGACCGGTGGAGCCATAACAGCCGCCGAGGAAGTTCGCACAGATGACGCAGTATTTGCTGGTATCAAGCGCCTTGCCGAAGCCTATGAAGTCGCTCCACCAGCCGTCGAACAGATCTTCGGTCCAGCGGCCCGCGGTGTCGGGCACGTCATCATTGAAACCAGCGGCATGCTGGCTGCCGGAGAGGGCATGGAAGAGGAGGATGGCGTTGGAACCTTCGGCATTCAGGGTGCCTTGGATTTCGTAGGAGAGAGTAAATACCGGCAAGGTCTCGCCGGATCGCAGGGGCAAGGGGTGCGGGTGGTGGAAGAAGCGGGTCATGAAATTGGGGGTTTATAACAATAATATCGGGGCGCGGCCCGGCTGGTGCATGGCGTCTTTTACAGTGCGGAGGCGGCGTCAGGCAACCGCGCAGAGGATGGCCCCCGCGCTTGGACACAGTTTGCCGGCAGGATCAAACGGGGCCGGCGATGAAGGCCTGATGGTTTTCCAGGGAGGCCTGTGCGGCGGAAGGGAGAACGCCTCCTTTCCGGGACATAAAAAAACGGCACCTGCCGGAGCGGGTGCCGTTTTTGGAAGAGCAGGACAAGCTGCTGGTCGCTTAGCGCTTGCTGAACTGGAAGCGCTTGCGGGCACCGGGCTGACCGGACTTTTTACGTTCCTTGGCGCGGGCATCGCGGCGGAGGTGCAGACCGGCCTTGAGGACGGGACGCAACTCGGTGCTGACGCCGAGCAGGGCCCGGGCGATGGCGAGACGGGCGGCACCGGCCTGGCCATTGAGTCCGCCGCCGGTGGCGTGGAGGATGATGTCAAACTTGGTGGTGTTGCCGGTGATCTGGAGGGGGGAGAGCACGGCCAACTGCTGCGCGGGGGTGACGAAGTAATCTTCGAAAGCGCGGTCGTTGACGGTGATGCGGCCTTCGCCGGCGACCATGCGGGCGCGGGCGATGGCGGTTTTCCTTCTGCCAGTGGCGGCGTAAATGGTTTCAGCCATAATGGTATTAAATTAGAAGTTGGAGAGGATTAGAAGGTGTAGGCGACGGGCTCCTGGGCGATGTGCGGGTGCTCGGTGCCACGGTAGATGCGCAGTTTCGTGAGGATCTGGCGGCCAAGGCGGTTGTGGGGGATCATGCCGCGGATCGCGAGGGTGAGCATTTGCTCAGGACGGCGGGCACGGAGGCTCTTCGGAGTGTCGCTGTGGTGACCACCGACATACCCGGAAAAGCGGGTATACTGCTTGTTCACTTCCTTCTTGCCGGTAAAGACGGCTTTCTCGGCATTGATGATGACGACGTGGTCGCCATTATCGATGTGGGGGGTGTAAGTGACTTTGTTTTTGCCACGCAGGAGGTTGGCGGCTTCGACGGCAACGGCACCGATGACGCGCTTGTTGGCGTCAATGATGAACCATTTCCGGTCTTGTTCTTCGTTCTTGGCGGAGAATGTTTTCATGGCTGGGATAGGAGCGGCAATGCCGGAAAGGCCGGTGCCGGGGCGCGGATCATAACCGCCGGTCATCCGCTGTCAAACTGGAATTAAAGATTTCTCGTGTTGGAAAACGCTGATACTGAGGGGTATCCAGCATGAGGAAATCATTAAGCGCTAGTTTTTGGCCGCTCCTGGAGCGGGTTAAATGCTTGAAAGTGAAGGGTCGCGGTGATTCCAAACCACTAGGTCGGCATAATGGACCCCGATGCCGCCAAAAATATCGAGGGCGCTGCCGATGGTGACATAGACGCGGCCCCCGGTGAGGTTGTCGGCGAGCTGGAGGTCGGCGAGCGAGCGGGCCCCGCCGGCGTAGGTGACTGGAATGGGGCTGTGGTCGGCCAGGAAAGGAAGCAGGGTTTCATCCATGCCGCGGCACTTGCCTTCGACATCGGCGGCGTGCACGAGGAACTCGGCGCAGGAACCGGCCAGCCGGCTCAGGGTGGCGGGG
Organism: bacterium; assembly: GCA_043753485.1. GTDB lineage: Bacteria > Verrucomicrobiota > Verrucomicrobiia > Verrucomicrobiales > V1-33 > CAIZWU01. The sequence goes on along the minus strand of JAYUWQ010000840.1, from coordinate 1 downwards.
G
>JAYUWQ010000839.1:0-3072 GCA_043753485.1 bacterium | reverse complement strand
GCGTCCTCCGCTGGGCCGTGCAGTGAAGGGGACCGCGGCCGGATTGTTTTTCTGCCTCTGGGGGTGGCCAGCAGTTTTGCGGGCTCATGCCAGCGCTTTTGTATTGGCCAAATGCAGTCCGGTGGAGTCCGGCGCGGTCTTGTTGGAGCTGACGGTGGACTACCGGCAGCATCCCATCCTGACCGGACAAGAGGCCGCCGTCGCGGCCTTGCGGGAAGTGCTGCAGGTGGACACCCCGCAAGGTCCGGTGCCGCTTGAAACCGTCGTCCCGGGGACGGTCTGCTTTGAAACCACCATGGACCCGGACCTCCCGCTCCCGCGGGACGCCGGGGAAGGGGAGACCTCCCATGCCCTCGCCGTGGTCCGCTACCAGTGGACCCCGGAGGCCAGAGAGCTGAAATTTTCGGTTCCGCGGGGCAATCCTCACGATGTGCTATTTTGGTTAGGTGGCACGGCGCGTGTTCCTGGGGAACCCGTGCCCTGGCGCGTCCTGATCGCAGGTGATACCACGCCTCCTATCCCATTGGCGCTTCCCGAGGTGGTGGAGCGGAGCCTTGCCGTGCGTTGGGGCGCGGCCCTCGCCGGAATTGGGCTTCCCCTGCTGGTGGTGCTGCTGATCCGCCGTCGTCCCGCCCTTCCCACCGGAAGGAAAACCGCCTGAACGCCAAGGCCGGGAAGCCTGGTTTCCCTGAGGGAATTAACTGTTATTGTCACGCCTCGTGTCCACCGGCTGGGGCGGCATCGATGGCGGTATTGCGGGTTGCGTTGTGGCCGGTGAGGTTAATTCTGACGCCACGCAGGCCCTCCCCCTCGCGCCAGTCCTGATGATCAATTACGGAAAAATGTCCCAGAATGCCGTTTCGGCGGTCAGTTATCTGGCTTCGTGCTGGCAGGACCCTCCGTGCAAAGTGAGTTCTTCGGAAATCGCCGAAAAACGAAATCTTCCCCGGCCCATTGTGGCTAAAATCCTGACATCCCTCTCCCATGGGGGGCTGATCAAGGGGACCCCCGGTCCCGGCGGCGGGTATTGGCTGGCCCGGCCTCCGGCGTCGATCACGCTGTGGGATGTGGCCGCGATATTCGAGCGGGCGGATCCGGAAATCATGTGTCCGTTGGGCCCGGGGTGGTGCGGCCATGGCCCCCGTTGCCCGCTTCACGATTCCATTGTTGAGCTGAAGGCCACGACAGAAGCCTTCCTGAAAGCCCATGATTTCGGGCAGTTTATCTCCCCGCTGCCTCAGCCAGCGGGCTTGTGAGTTTTGTGGGCACGGGCCATGACCGTCCATGATCCATCCGATGGGGCGGTGCATGGTGGAACGGGGATGTCATGCGGTTCGTTTGAATGTCGGTTTTGTAAATTAACGAAATAAGGATCTGTTTTTCGTTGAATTAATCATGAGCAGTGATATCCATAGACACCAAGGCCCTCCGGACCTCCATTAGCTATCCGCCATGAAACAAGAGCCCACTCCAAAGCGATTCCCCCTCCTGATTTTACCAGCCTTGGCATTCATCCTGAGCGTGGTATCCTGCGACAATCAGCTTCCCGGACCCCTGCCGGCTGCTCAATCCCACGACCAACTGGTCCGCGAAGTGACCGACCGTGTCATGGCCCGCAATTCGCAACCGGCTCCGGAGCTCCCGGCGGCGGCTCCTGGTGGAAAAATTCCCGGCACGCGTTTCATTACCAGTGCAGGGGACCCCGATGCTCCCCTGCAGGGTGAGGAAGTGGCCATCCTGACTGATCCGCCCTTGGTGCCGCCTGCCATCACGCGGAAGCATCCGTCCAGGGTCAAAGTCCGGTTGGAGGTGAAGGAATTGGAAAAGCAGATGACTGACGGCACCACCTACACCTACTGGACTTTCGGTGGCACCGTGCCTGGCAAATTCATCCGGGTCCGGCAGAATGATGAAGTGGAGTTCACTCTGGCCAACCACCCGGACAGCAAAATGCCCCACAACATCGACCTGCATGCGGTCACCGGGCCGGGTGGTGGAGCCGCAGCTTCCATGACGGCCCCCGGGCACGAATCAGTCTTCAGTTTCAAGGCCCTGAATCCCGGGCTCTTCATTTATCACTGCGCCACCGCTCCGGTTGGGATGCACATCGGCAATGGCATGTATGGCCTGATTTTCGTCGAGCCCCGCGAAGGTCTGCCCGCCGTGGACAAGGAGTTCTACGTTTGTCAGGGCGACTTCTACACCAAGGGCAAATTCGGGGAAGCCGGGCTGCAGCCGTTCGATATGGAAAAAGCCCTGCGCGAGCAGCCCGACTACGTGGTCTTCAATGGATCGGTGGGGGCCATCGCCGGCGACAACGCCCTTACGGCCAAAACGGGTGAAACTGTCAGGCTCTTCATGGGCAACGGCGGCCCCAACCTCAGCAGTTCCTTCCATGTCATTGGGGAGATCTTCGACAACGTTTATCCGGAAGGCGGGGACACCGTGAATCACAATGTCCAGACTACCATGATTCCCGCTGGCGGTTCCGCCATTGTGGACTTCAAGCTGGAAGTGCCGGGCACTTATATTCTGGTGGATCACGCCATTTTCCGGGCCTTCAACAAAGGCGCCATCGGGATGCTCAAAGTCACCGGGAACGAGGACAAGCTGGTGTATTCCGGGAAAACCAACGATCTGATCTATCAGGCGGAAGGCAGCGACATCCAACTGATGCCTCTGGTGGCCAGCACGGCTCCCAAGGCGGGGAACAAAGCGGAGCGGATCGCGGCCGGGAAAATGGTTTACTCCCGGGCCTGTGTCGCCTGCCACCAGGCTGAAGGGCAGGGCATACCCATGGCATTTCCGCCGCTGGCCGCCAGCGATTACCTGAATGCCGATGCCGACCGGGCCATCCATACCGTGCTCAACGGCATGACCGGGGAGGTCACTGTCAATGGGGTCAAATTCAACAGCGTCATGCCCAAGCTTGATCTCTCGGATGACGATGTTTCCAATGTTCTGACCTACGTTTACAGCAGCTTTGGCAACAAAGGAACCGAAGTGCTGCCGGATCAGGTCAAAGCGATCCGGGCCTTGCCTCCGGTTCCGGTGAATCGCGATGCCCACTGA
>JAYUWQ010000838.1:0-7860 GCA_043753485.1 bacterium | reverse complement strand
TGGTGGCGATCTGCCGTTGATCGTCAGAGGTGAGGCGGCCCCAGAAATTGATTTGTCCATAACGTCCTCCGCCGATGATTTCGCGCGGACGTTCGGTGTCCTCCACCATCTGACGCACGCTGCTGCTGACCAGACCGATGCGTTTTTTCAATTGGGTCCAATCGCTCGCGCCGTAGGTCTCGCCCAGCACGGTGACGGTGCCAGCGGCGGGAGTGAGGAATCCGGTCAGACAGCTCAGCAGGGATGTCTTGCCGGAACCATTTGCCCCCAGGATAGTCCACATCTCGCCCTCATTCACCGTCCAATCCACGCCGCGTAATATCCGCGTGCCACGACGGGTGACGGTGAGCTGGGAAACAGAGAGGACGGGCATTCATTACTTTCTAGGACTGTTGAAGGATGCGCTCAACGGCGAAGCTGGCAGGCCCGCCACCTTTCAAAGAAATCCACTGGCAGAGGAGTGGAGTCAGCTTAGTCTACCGTTCATGGAAGTCACCGTTGTCGATCACCCTGTGGTTCAGGACCGTCTCGCGCGGTTGCGGCACCGGGACACTCCGCCGGACAGCTTCCGCCGGGCGGTTCATGAGCTGGGCATGCTGATGGCTTTTGAAGCGACCCGGTCCCTCGAAGTCCGCACCGAAATGGTTCCCACTCCGGTCGCTATCGCCACCTCCCGGGTGTTGGCGAGGCCCGTGGTGGTGGTGCCCATCCTGCGGGCGGGACTCGGCATGCTCCAGGGCATTCTCTCCCTGCTGCCGGAGGCCCTGATTGGCCACATCGGGATGGCCCGCAACGAGGAGACCAAGCGCCCGGAGAGCTACTTTCTGAAATTGCCTCCAGGCATCGCCGATGCGGACGTGCTGCTGGTGGATCCCATGCTGGCCACCGGCCACAGTGGCGCCGCAGCGGCCACCAAACTCAAGGAAGCCGGAGCCACGCGCATTGCGTTTGTCAGCATCCTCGCCACTCCGGAAGGAATTGCAGTGTTCCAGGCCGCCCACCCTGACATTCCCGTTTTTACGGCATCGATCGATGATGGACTGACCGCCAACGCCTTTATCACCCCCGGTCTGGGTGATGCCGGTGATCGGTATTTTGGCACCCTGTGATGCCGCCTGACGACGCTTTCATCCGTAGACCGTTGAATATTTCCCAACTTTTACCCGTCCACGCCTCCATGAATATCTCCCCTTACGCTCTACTTCGTGTCATTCTCGCTACCAGCACCATGGCAGCCCTTCCCTCGTGCGAAGGAGTCCCTGGAGAATACGGACCGAACTACGGCGGATATGACGATGGCCCGGGCTACAGTTCGTATCAAAGCAGCCCCACCTATTACGGCAGCGGCACCGGGTATTATGGAGGGGGCTACTCCCGCCCTTATTACGGTTCATCATACTATGGCGGATCACGTTATTATAACGGGCGCTATTACAACGGAAATGACCGCGACCACGACCACAACGATCACCGCTCATCCGGAAATGACCGGAACAGGAGCAGCAGTTCCAGCCGCAGGAGTTCCAGCGACGACGACATCCGTCTCGTGAAAGTCCGGGATGGCACCAGAGGGGATGTGCCGGAGGGATACCATGACAAGGAGTGGTATCAGAAGCGCGGCATCAGTCTCAGCAAAAACGTTTACGAAACCCGCGAAGGTGACCGTCGTGGGTATTCCGGCAGCACGTCCAGGAGTTCGTCCAGTTCCAACAAATCAAGTTCGAATAAATCCAACTCCGAAAAATCCAGTTCCAATAAATCCAGTTCCAGCAGCGGCGGCAGGAAGAAAGGCTGAGGGGTGCTTTTCTCCGGGAAGCCTACTAACATTAACGATCCGGTTGTCTGGCTCCCTTGGCGAGCCAGACGACCATTGGGATCATTTCGCTGGGGTGATCGTCTTGAAGGCCTCCGGCGAAAAGTCGGCGTCCGTAAAGGAGACGTCATGGCGGCTGTTGGATCCTTCCAACTCCGTCACGGAAGTCTGTCCAGCGCGGACGACACTGAAGGTGGATGGAACGGGACGCCCGGTGTCGTCCTTGGAGACCCGGGTGGTATCGATCCGCCGGGCTACCTGGCCCGAGGCGGTATACTTTTCGATCCGCAGCGGCACCATTTTTTTCGGATCGATCCAACTGCGCACTTTGGCATAACTGGAGCGTTCTCCTTTGCCCGGTTTGGATTCCAGGACCTGGCAAGCCACCCGGTCTACGGTTTCGGTACCCGTCAGGGTCTGACTTTCCCATGCGTAAAAGTTGTCCACGAGGTCTTCATAGGCCAGATCACTGCCGAAGATTCCCTGCTGCATTTGCGCAGCGGACAGACTCTGAGTGGTGGAGGGGGGCACAAAGACGGTGCCACTGGCAGCCTGATTGCCTGACTTCCGCAGGAGGAAGGATTCCCCTTTTCGTTCCTTGGGCCAGAGCACCTGATACAACACTTCGGTGGAGGCCGGGGTGCGCCGCGACTTGATCTGCAGCTGCAGAACGGATTTCGGAGCCCCGGGGGCAGCTTTCATTTCCAGCTTCAGACGCACGGCGGAAGATCCGTCCTGGAGGGCCGTGCTGAGCCGCCGGGCCAGTTCCGGCGCGGTGGGAGCCGTCTCCTGCGCCTGGGCTGGCAACATCAACAAGGCCAGTCCCAGCAGGGCACTTTGGCAGACGGTGAGGGGATTCGGGGGAAGGATCGTTTTCATAGGCTTGGGGTTTTTTACAGGATTCCGGTTAACCGTGGAGGGCGAGGCTGGGGGAGAGTCGTGAGCTGCGCCATCCCGGATACAGTCCACTAACCACCCCGACAAGAACGGCGATGGCGATGGACGTCAGGAGAAGTTTGGGGCTGAGATCGGGCTCCAGCAGACCCTGCACAGCGGGCGTGGTTTGAAGAAGTTTCAAGCCAAGGGCTCCCAATGAAACTCCCAGCAGGCCACCGAGCAGGCCCAGCATTGCCGATTCCCAAAGCACCATGGCCACAATGCGGCGGCGTTTCCAGCCGACAGCGAGCAGAATACCGATCTCGTGGGTGCGTTCGAAGACGGTCATCAGCATGGTGTTCATGACCCCCAGCACACCCACCACGATGGCCAGCAGGGAGGTGCTCCAACTCATCGCCCGGGCCACCCGGAAACCCTGGCTGGTACCTACCACTTCGCTGGCGACCATGGCGCGGCCTTCCGGAAAAATCCCCTTAATCTGGGCGCAGAGCGCGGCCACCTGATCCTTGGTGGTCCCGGGAGTGACCCTGATATCGATGAAATTCACTTTGCCTTCATTGCCGGTGACGGCCTGGAGCACGGACAAGGACAGGAGGATAGCTCCATTTTCCACCACCGCCTGGCCATCGACGATTCCCACCACCGGCAGTTCCGTCGCTTCGATCTGCACTGTATCCCCGATCTTCTTTTTCAGCACTTCAGCCGCGAGACGGCCCAGGACCACGACCTGTTCGGCCCCGTCCTTCGGCATCCGGCCTTCCAGCACTTTGAGTTTGTCCCAGGTAAAGCCGCCCCATTCCCGGCCGGATACCATCATCATCGGCGCATCCTCGATGCTCAGCATCTGCATCAGCACGGAAGTGGTGTCAGCAACCTGGGGCAGCGGCTTGATTTCGGCCTGGAGGGAGTCGTCAAAAACCTTGGGCATCAGCCCGCCACTCATATTGCTGACCACCACGTCAATACCGATGACGTCCAACTGCTTGCCGATACTTTTCTCATAACCCCAAGCCATGCCGACCAAGGCCACGACGGCGGCAATGCCGATGGAGATGCCCACCAGAGTCAAGCCGGTGCGGACGGGGCGACGGATCAGGCCGCGCACGATGACAGTGAAAAAGGTCATACGATAGCGGCAGGGTCGGGGGTGGCAGACAGGACGATACGACCATCCTTCATCCGGATGGTACGGGACGCCTGTGCGGCAATACTTGAGTCATGGGTGACAAGCACAAGGGTCATGCCCAGCTTTTGATGCAGTTGGAGCAGAAGTTCGAGAACGGATTCCGCGTTTTCGCTATCCAGATTCCCGGTCGGTTCATCAGCAAGGAGCACCGAGGGCCGGTTGGCCAGGCTGCGGGCAATGGCGACACGCTGTCTTTCCCCTCCGGAAAGTTGCGAGGGGAAATGCCCCAGCCGGTGTCCGAGCCCGACCGAGTTCAATAACTCAACGGCCCGTTCCTTCCGTTGATTCCGCGACAGACTACTTTCAAACATTGGAATCTGCACATTTTCCTCCACGGTAAAAGTGGGGAGGAGGTGGAAGGCCTGGAAGATGAATCCGATGTCGCGGGATCGGTATTCCGCCGGGTCCAGCAAGGCGGAAATGGACTTCCCACGATAGGCCAGGATTCCGGTGGTGGGATGGTCGAGAGAGCCCAGCATGGAAAGCAGGGTGCTTTTGCCGCAGCCGCTGGGGCCGACGATGGCCACAAACTCCCCCTCCTTGATTTCGAAGTCCACCCCACGCAAGGCAGCTACCTGCCCCCCGTCGAATTGCCGGGTCAGGCCCACGGCCTGGAATACGGGTTGATAAGGAGGGGGGGCGGGGGGAGTCATTATCTGGTGGTCTATGGGGTTGTTGTAGCCGCAGTGCTGTCCGGCGGGGCGGCTTGGTCGGTCCAATGGCTGCCTGCACGGGGGTCCCGGAGTTGGCCCAACAAGTGTTTGATAGCACTGAGGTAGTCCGGGAAAGGAGCGAGTTCCCCAGCGACGTCAGGTTGGAGCAAATTGGAGTGCCGCGGGAGTTCGGCGTGAGGCAGGCCGGCCTTGATGTGGTGCACCCCGTGGAATGGTTCGTGGAGCAGCGTCAAAGAGAGCAGGCGGCCGGGCCAGGTGTCGGCGATGATACTCCGGGTGGCGCTTTTGGCCGTATGCCCCCTCAGGCCGACGTGTTCAATGTATTTCCGCCAGCTCTGGAGGTTCCCCGCGAGGTAGCCTGGAGCAAAATAAATCCAGAGAAAATAAGTCCACACTTGGAAGTAGGCGACTGCAGACAGAATCACCGTCCAAGTTGCCACGATGAGAAAGAACTCCCCCCAGATACGCCGTCTTACTTTGCGGGCGCGCACGATGGAATTTTTCCGGAAGAACATGCGCCAGAAAAGGAAAGGGGTGAAGGCGAGCCCGGCATTGAGTTCGATAAAGGCCACCAGGCGGCGCACCCAGCGCGGGCTCTCCACATTGACAAATGGCCAGAGTTCCTCATCCCGCTCCGTGGCCAGATACATGTGGTGCTTTTGATGGGCGGCCCGGTAGAGGGTGAAGCTCATGAAGCTGAGCACTCCGGCCAGGACTCCATCAATTTCATTCAGCAGCTTGTTTTTCCGCAGCAGGCCGTGGGAGGCCTCGTGGAATCCAATCAGCAGGCCGTGCATGAAATGGCTGGTGAGCAGGACCAAGGGAACCGCCAGCCAATACCAGCCATGGAAGACGGCAAAGCCGAGTGCCACCTGGGAGAGGATCAAGGCGGCACTGATCAGGGGAAAGGCGGCACGGCTGACCCAATGAATAGGCTGCTCATGGGCGTCGTCGTGAGGGAAGCCAGGATCGGCTTTCACAGAAAAAGGGGGAGAATCAGTGATCATGTGGAGGCTGGACCTGACTACTGGAATACGGCGAGGGAGGAATTCGGGTTGTCCGGACTGCGGCAAACTTTGGTGGCTATGGTTTGAAACAGAGCGTCCAATTCCGAGATATCTGCCTTGCTCATCATATCGTGCTGATACAGCCAGACAACCTCCAACTCTGGCCCCACCTCAGTAATTTCGCAGCCCAGATCGAACCGGGCGGTACCGGTGGAGCGCATGCGCAGTTTGGTTGAAATCCGCGGCAGCATCACATCCGGCACCGGGTGGTTTTGCAGGGCGAAGCGGACGTCAAACACGGTATGCTGGCCCGGGCCTGATGCCCCCCCTGCCAGACGGGCCAATTCGGCAAAGGGGATCGCATTGGAGAAACAATCGACGGTGGTATCATGGACGGTGCGCAGGTGGCGGGAAAAGGTCTGGGCCGCATCCACCTGCCCCCGCAGCGGCACCACTCCGGCAAAATACCCCATGGTCTGACGCACCGCTTCCTTGTTCCGGTTGGCCACGGGAGTGCCCACCATGAGGTCATCCTGGCCGGTCCATTTCCACAAAGTGAGCTGGAAAGCGGCCAACAGGGTGCTGAACAAGGTGGCGCCATTGCGCTGGGCCAGATCCTTGACGGCGCGCGTCAGCGGCGGCGGGATGGCGGAGACATGGCGCTGCAAGGCTCCACTGGTGCGGGCAACCTCCTGCTTCCGGGACCAGATTTGACGGGAACCGGCCAACTGGGACTTCCAAAAATCCGCCCGGCGCTCCAATTCCGCGGGTTGCCAAAAGGCGCGCTCCGCCGCGGCCCATTCACTGTAGGTCTGCGGCACTGGCGGGAGTTTGCCGGACAATCCCAACACCCCGGTCGCCACCACCTTGCGCAGGCCTTTCAATCCCATCACGTAGGCGGTCGAGAGGTCCTGCACAAAAACGCCCAGCGACCAGCCATCGGCGATGGCATGATGAATGGAAAAGGCCAGCACGTGGTCCCCCGCGCCGCGCCGCAGCATCTCAACCCGGTGCAGCGGTCCCTGCAGCAGGTCAAACGGCTTGCGGTAGGTTTCCTGCATCACTTCCTCAAGGGCTTCGGGCCTGGCCTCGATCGCTGACAATTCGCGGAATCCCAACAGCGGGGTGCCACTGCGGCGGATCATCTGCAGGGTGCGGTCCTTGCCGGGCAGAAAGGACAGCCGCATGGCTTCCTGGCGTTCCATCACACGCTGGACTGCTGCCCCGCACTCTTCGGGCGTGATCGCCCCTTTGATCTCGATGAATCCACAAATGTGATTGGCACAGTCCGCCACCGGTACCGGCGACGTCTCCCACAATTCCCGCTGGGGAAACGTGAGGGGCTGCAGGCGCACCTCCCCGCTCTCCAGCCATTGCCGGAGACGTGAACGATTGTCAGGCTCCTCCATGCGTTCAGGAACCGACGGTGGAGTTGGTGGCCGTTTCGGCGTCCGTGCCCATCCCCATCAAGCGGTCGATGTCCTCATCGGAGAGCGCATCCAGATCCACCTCCGCCGCCACCATCGGTGTTTCGGGAATGGTCTCCTTCTCCACCACCGGAGTGGAGGATCCGCCACCAAGGTGCTCGGAAATGAGGGAAGCGATTTGCCCCACGGTGCGCGCCCGCATCAGGCTGGTCGGCGGCAGAGCGACCCCGATCGAGCTTTCGATCAGGTTTTCGATCTCCACGCCCATCAGGGAATCCAGCCCCAGATCTGTCAGGGGCTGATCGTCGCGCAGGCTGTCAGGCTTGACGCGGAGCACCGATCCGACCACATCCCGCACGGCCTGTCCGATGACATCAATGCGTTCGTCCGGACCGGCCGATTGGATCTTCTGACGCCAATCACTGCTGCCACTGCTGGTCTCCTGGAGTTCGACGCCGGAAGCAAAGATCCGCTCAACCAGAGGATTGTCCTGCATGCCCCGGAAGGATTGGCGCCACTTGGCCCAATCGACCCGGATCGCGGCCACCTGGGTGGAATGCGCCGTAAGGAAGGATTCCATCAGCGTCGTCACTTCCCGTGGCGTCAGGGCCGCGGTGCCTTGCCGGGCGAGGAATTCGGCGACCCGTTCGTTGCGGGCGACATAACCTTCCCCACCTAGCACTCCCCAGTTGATCGCGAGGGCCGGCAGACCCAAGGCCCGGCGATGATGGGCCAGCGAATCGAGGAAGGCATTGGCGGCCGCATAATTCCCCTGGGCGGGATTGCCAAAGATACTGGAGACTGAGGAGAACATCACAAAACAATCCAAGGGAAGATCCCTGGTGTTTTCATGCAG
>JAYUWQ010000837.1:0-3076 GCA_043753485.1 bacterium | reverse complement strand
CTTCCAACCATGCCTCCGCTCGTCCAGTACCTCATCCGCTTTTACCAGTCTTCCATCGGGAAGAAAATCATTGTGGCCCTGACTGGAGCAGCCCTGATGGGCTTTCTCGTCGCCCACCTGCTGGGAAATCTCCTGATCTTCAGCGGACCGGAAGCGATCAATAGCTACGCGAAGAAACTGCATGATCTGGGACCACTGCTTTACGTCGCCCGTGCGGGACTGCTCCTGTTTGTGGTGCTCCACATCGTCTGCACCATCCAGTTAGTGAAAATCAACCGGGCCGCCCGTCCGCAGAAGTATGCCGTGGATACCGTGCGTCAGGCTACCAAATCCTCCCGCATCATGATCTGGAGCGGGCTGACCATCCTCGCTTTTGTCGTGTATCATCTCGCCCATTTCACCTGGGCCCTGGGCAACGAATACCATAATCCCGGCATCGCCCGCTACTGGGTTGAGCCGGGGGTTCATAATGTTTATAACATGGTGATTGACGGTTTCAGGGTCTGGTATGTTTCTGCCTTTTATATCATCGCCATGTTCCTGCTTTGCAGTCATCTCAGCCATGGCTTTTCCAGCATCTTCCAAACCCTCGGTCTGGCCACCCCGCGCACCCGTCAGCCGATTGATTTGGCCGGCAAGCTTTTCGCCTTGGGATTGTTCCTCGGCAATATCTCGATCCCGCTGTCCATCCTCTTCGGCATCAAATCCTAAATCTTTTTCCCCATCCTCCGAGCCATGATCAGCGAAATTCACGATGCCCCGGCCACCAACCCCAACCGCGTCAGCGACACCCCGCCCGATGGTTCGCCCAAGGTGCCGCTGCCGGAGAAATGGACCAAACACAAGGCGAGTTCCAAACTGATCAATCCCGCCAACCGCCGGAAGTATAATATCATTGTGGTGGGCAGTGGTCTGGCTGGCTCCGCCGCCGCGGCCAGTCTTTCCGAACAGGGCTATAATGTGAAGTGCTTCTGTTATCAGGACAGTGCCCGCCGCGCCCACAGCATCGCCGCCCAGGGTGGAATCAATGCCGCCAAGAACTATCAAAACGACGGGGACAGCACCTACCGTCTCTTCTATGACACCATCAAGGGGGGTGACTTCCGCGCCCGGGAGTCCAACGTCCGCCGCCTTGCCGAGGTCAGCGTTCAGATCATCGACCAATGTGTCGCCCAGGGCGTGCCCTTTGCCCGTGAATACGGGGGATTGTTGGCGAACCGCTCCTTTGGGGGCACCCAGGTGGCCCGGACCTTCTACGCCGCCGGCCAGACTGGCCAGCAGCTGCTGCTGGGAGCTTACGCCGCCCTGAACAAGGAAATCGCCCATGGCAGCGTCAAGATGTATCCCCGCACCGAAATGCTTGATCTGGTGGTGGTGGATGGCCACGCCAAAGGGATCGTGGTGCGCGACATGGTGACCGGCAAAATTTCCTCCCATGCGGGCGATGCTGTGCTGCTTTGCACCGGGGGATATGGCAACGTCTTTTATCTCTCGACCAATGCGATGGGCTGCAATGTCACCGCCACCTGGCGGGCCCATAAGCGTGGGGCCTGGTTTGCCAATCCGTGTTACACCCAGATCCACCCGACCTGTATTCCTGTCAGTGGCGACTATCAAAGCAAGCTGACTTTGATGTCCGAGAGCCTGCGCAACGACGGCCGCTGCTGGGTGCCCAAGCGCAAAGAAGACTGCGGCAAGCCCGCCGCCAGTATCCCGGAGCAGGACCGCGATTATTATCTGGAGCGGAAGTATCCCAGCTTCGGCAATCTTGCTCCACGCGATATCGCCAGCCGGGCGGCCAAGGAACAGTGCGATGATGGCCGTGGTGTGGGTCCGGGCGGCCTCGGCGTCTATCTGGATTTCGCCGATGCCATCAAGCGGCTTGGAGAGGATCAGATCCGTGAGCGCTACGGCAACCTGTTTGAAATGTACGAGCAGATCACCGGTGAAAATGCCTACAAACAGCCGATGCGCATCTATCCTGCGGTCCATTACACCATGGGTGGCCTGTGGGTGGACTACAATCTGATGAGCAACGTGCCCGGTCTTCATGTGCTCGGTGAGGCCAACTTCTCAGACCACGGGGCCAACCGGCTCGGCGCCAGTGCCCTCATGCAGGGGCTTGCTGATGGTTATTTCATCGTTCCCGCCACCCTGCCGAACTATCTCGCGGATCAAAAGCCCGGGCAATACCAGGACGACAGTCCGGAATTCAAAGCCGTTGAGGAGGCAGCCCGCGGGCGGATCCGCAAAATCCTATCGGTGAATGGCACCCGGTCCGTGGCCAGCTTCCACCGTGAGCTGGGCCTGCTGATCTGGGATAAATGCGGCATGGCCCGCACCAAGGAAGGCCTTGCCCAGGCCCTGAAGCGCCTCCCGGAACTCCGCGAGGAATTCTGGAGCAACGTCCGCGTTCCCGGCAGTGGCGATACCTTCAACCAGCAACTCGAACAGGCCGGCCGGGTCGCCGACTTCCTCGAGTTCGGCGAATTGCTCTGCCGCGATGCCTACGAGCGCGAGGAATCCTGTGGCGGGCACTTCCGCTCGGAACACCAGATGGAAGGCGAAGCCAAACGTGATGATGAGCACTTCTCCTACGTGGCGGCCTGGGAATACACGGGCGATCTCGCCAAGCCCAAGCTCAACAAGGAATGGCTGGAATACGAGGAGGTCCACTTCTCCACCCGCAGCTACAAATAACCGCACCGTCCAGTTCCTCCCGTCCTTAGTGGACTTCAAATCCTTTCCTTTTTCCCAACTCCCAAGACCATGGCTGATTCCAAGTCCTCTCTCGATCTTACGCTAAACGTCTGGCGCCAGACCGGTCCTGATGCCCCCGGCCGCTTCGAAACCTATGCTGCCAAAGCGATTCCGGAGACGGCCTCATTCCTGGAAATGATGGACATCGTGAATGAGGACATCATCGCCAAGGGGGGGGAACCGGTGGCGTTCGATCACGACTGCCGGGAAGGCATTTGCGGGATGTGTTCCATGGTGATCAATGGCATGCCCCACGGTCCCAAGCGCGGGGTGACCACCTGCCAACTCCACATGCGCAGCTTCCGTTCGGGCGATA
>JAYUWQ010000836.1:0-3079 GCA_043753485.1 bacterium | reverse complement strand
GATGATGGCCTGACAAAACAGGTTCTGGTGTTTTCCCGTGGGGCTGTCGGCCGCGGTGGTGACCGGGAAGCGGATTTCCTTGTCTGCGGCAGTGATTTCCTTCTCGATGGTGGTCACTTTGGCGGGCAGGCCGTAAAGATTTACTTTGGCGGAACCGGTGAAGGTTTTGGCGACTTCCAGGGTGCAGAAAATCTCACCGGGCTTGCCGACTTCGGTCGCCCCCATTTCCATTTTCATGGTGAGATAAGGACCCGCAATGGAGACCTCGGTGAAGGGGGAGGCATTAAAGATGGTGCCGCCGTTGATGCCGGTTTCGCCCAGGACGATGAGCCGCCAGGTCTTGGCCGGAGCGTCGCCGTTGGCGGTGAGCTGATAGGTGGCTTCGGTCTGGCCTTCGGGAATATCAATGGTGCCGGGGCTGCTGATGCCGGGGGGATTCCACATCAGACGCAGGGTGATAGGCGCCTTGAAACCTTCCTTGCGGGTTGCTTTGATTTTGAGGTCCATGGTGCCGCTTTGCACGAGGGGGACGGTGGGCTTCACGATTTCCAAGGCAAACGGGGCTTCATCGGTGACCGCCAGCGGCACGGTGGATTGGACCGAGGTGACATAGGGGGTCTGATTGGGCTCGCCTTGGACGAACTCGATATTCTGCACGAAACGGGCCGGGTAGGTTTGATCCGGAACGGCCGTTTTCGGAGTGAGGCGGGCGAGGGCTGCTGCCAGGGGGGCATCGGGGGCTGCGGTGAACAGCAGGGCCTGCTGGGTGATGCCATCGGGCAGGGGATCGAATTCCACGGCGACGCCGGGAGGCAGGGCTGCAGTGTCCCAGGTAACGGGGCCACCACAGTTGGTGCGGTCCACATTGACGAGGGACGCATAACGGCCGCCGCGGGTGAGGGGGATCAATTGGCGCAGCTGGCTGTCCACGCGGTCGATGCGGGTCAAATAAGCTTTGAGCGAAGCCGTGGGTGGGGAAACCTCCACCCGATAGACGAAATCGGCCGCCCCGCGGCCGAGTTGGTCACGGATGCGCAGGTAATAGTCGCCATCGGCCGGAATGGTGAAGCCGGAGATGCGGCTGTCAGGATGGGGACCGTTGTCGTCGTTTCCGTTCAGCCCACCGCCGTCGGCATTGAAGAGTTCCAGCACCGGGTCGAGCGGCGAACGCAGGGCCCGGGCAAGTACCTGGAAATCGAGCTTCTGGTCTTTTTTAGCAGTGAAGCGGAACCAGTCCTCGTCATTAGGGGCTTCGATGATGCCATTGAAGGCGATGGGCACTGCAGAGGGAGTTTGGCTGGCCTTGGCTTCCGCGTGATTGTTATTGGCGCCGGCCTCAAGGACGTTTTCCAAGGGAGAAACGCGGAAAATATTGGGCGACGGGGCACTCACTCCGTGGAGGGTGGCGAAAAGCGGAAACTCCTGGCTCTGGGTTTCCGGAATGGTGATGTTTTGTTTGATCGGTCCGCCGATGTCCCCCAGGAATGTCATTTCGGTAGCGGTGCCGGCCTTGCCTCCGGGAGGGAACACCGTGGTGGGGCGGGGGAAGGCTCCCACATGCACACGGTAATGCGCACTGTCGTTTCCCGCATAGGAGGTATCCCGCACTTCAATGTAATAAGTACCATCCTCCGGGATGGTGATGGAAGCATGGGGGTCCTGGACGAGCAGGGCGGAATCATCACAGGTGGCCAATTCGAATTTTTTACTGTCGAGGATCGCGAGGTAGGGATCCCAGAACGATGAGCCAAGCCGGATGCCCTCCACTTCCACGCTGAGGCGTTCTCCTTTTTTGGCCTCGATTTTAAAGTAATCGACATCCTCGTTTTTGGCGATGCCGGTCAGGGTGGATGAGGTGCGGATCACCTGGGCTTCGCCAAATTGGTTGTTGGGCTCCGTTTCCTGCGTGGAAGGATAAGCCCCGACCCAGAAGTTCCGGGCGTAACTGAGGCCGGATTTCGTCCGGACGCGGAACAAATGCTCGCCGGGCGGGCAGGCGGGGTCGATCACAAAACCGGCCTTGATGACGGTGGCGGATTCCACTTTGAAGTCCGCCACTTTGATCTGTGGTGAGTAGGAAACAATCTCCTCAGCATCGTCGAGGCGGTTGCCCAGGAGGGACACCGGTGCGGTGGTGCCGGTCTGCCCGCCGCGGGGCATGATGGCGTTGAATTCCGGTGAGGCCGCATAACAATACGGCACTGCAGCCAGCAGGGCAGGCAGGACTAGGCGCATAGGGAATGAGGGTGGGAGATCAGGCGATGATCTCATTGACCACTTTGCCGCCGTCGCAGATTTCGATGGGGCGGTCGCCCGGGGCCATCAGTTCCTTGTCGGCGTTGATTCCCAATTGGTGGTAGACCGTGGTGGCGAGATTTTCCACGGTCATCGGATCATTCTCCGGTTCGGCCGCGAGGGCATCGGAGGAGCCGTAAACCATACCTTTCTTCAAGCCGCCGCCTGCCATGACCACGGAGAACACTTTAGGCCAGTGATCGCGGCCACCAGTGTTGTTGATTTTTGGCGTGCGGCCGAATTCCGAGGTGACCATCACCATGGTGCTGTCCAGCAGACCACGGTCTGAGAGGTCGCGGATCAGGCGGGCGAAGGCCTGGTCAAACTGGGGCACCTGACCGGACATGGCGCCCTTGACGTTGTCGTGGTGATCCCAGCCCCCATAAGTCACGGAAACGAAGCGCACCCCGGCTTCCACCAGGCGCCGGGCCATCAACAAACGCTGGCCGGCATCGTTGCGGCCATACTCATCCTTGAGAGCATCCGGTTCCTTTTCGAGGGCAAAGGCCTCGCGGGCCTGTTGGCTGCTGACCAGTTTGTAGGCATCCTGGTAGAAGGTGTCCATCGCATCCAGGGAGTCGGATTTTTCGAGGGATTTGAAGTGGGTGTCGACCGTGGTCAGTAAAGAGCGCCTGCGGTTGAAACGGTCTTCGGACATGCCACCCGGCGAGGCCAGATCACGCACGGTGAAATTGGCCTGGGCAGGGTCAGCCCCGAGGCTGAAGGGGCCGTAAGCGGAGCTCAGGTAGCCACTGCCCGCGAATTCATTGGGCTGGTTGGGGAC
>JAYUWQ010000835.1:0-7874 GCA_043753485.1 bacterium | reverse complement strand
GAGGTTCACGGCTTTTTCCTTCAATGTTTCAACACCGTCTTCGAGACGCTCTTTGAGGGAGTGAGCGTCAGCCCGGATGTTCCGGCCCATTTCCTGGGTTTTGCGGCTGATACGATCATAGGCATGGTCGGTTGCGTCATCCATGTCGTCGGCAGGATTGGCGTTGCGGCAGGCCTGATATCGCTTTTCAAAGGCGAGGGCGGTGAGAGCGGCCACACCGGTAGCAATAATACCGAGAAGGACTTTGGTGCTGGGGTCTGATTTGAGGGGATTCATAATTGAATTAGATTGGTTTTGATACGATTGTCAGTTCACTCAGTTTTTAATGTCGCGGACGGTATCCTTGACGCCATCGCCGATTTTTTCGGCGGGGGAACGGGGATCAACGGCATCCTTGATGTCGCGGCCGGCTTCGCGGATGGAATCTCCGGCTTTTTCGACAGGGCTGCGGCGGTCATAGGCCACGAAGGCGAGCACAGCGACGGCGATGATCAGAATCGCGATGATAAGATTGGTGTTGGATTTCATGGAATTCGTTTTGGTGGGACATTCCGCAGGGGGGAACACATCCCGTGGCCGCATGACCGCCGCGGCTGATCAGCTTCAGATCGACTTTTTGCCCCGGATCAGGGAGAGTACGAAGAGGATGAGGAAGATCACGAAGCAGACTTTGGCTACGGTGGCCGCCGCGCCGGCGAGGGCACCGAATCCGAGCACCCCGGCAATGAGGGCCACAACGATGAAGGTAAGAGTCCAGGAGAGCATAAGATAGGAGGAGTTGGAGTGGTCGCGGAGGGAACCGGAAGAGGAAATTCGGCCGGTGTGCCGCTGAATCATGTTTTGCAGGAGTGGTGCCACCGGGGTGTTGCTCCACGAATTTCTCTGATTTTCAACGACATACAGGAGATGCCAAAGGAAGCGTTCCGCCTGCGCCGACAGAAGGAGCTTGCATTCTGCCATACCCCCGGAGATTGGATTTGCATTCTGCAAGGAAAGGGGAAAGCATGACCTTCGCACGCACTTCCGGCGTGCCCACGGCTCTACCCCCCCCTCCCAAAAGCCCGTGTCCCGCGTTCTGGCAATCTTCAATTTCAAGCTGTTGGGCCTGGCCATCGTCTCCATGGCGATGGTGCTGGGAGTGGCGGTGAGCCAGTTGTTTAAAACCCGGCAATTCATCCAGAAGCTGTCGCAGTCCCATCAGCGCACCATCGATTTCCGCATGGCCCGCACCTATCTGCTGGATGCGGAAACGTCGCAGCGGGGTTTTCTCCTGACCGGCCGCGAGGAATACCTGATTCCGTGGGAGCGCACCCGCCGGGAATTCAACCCCCACATGCAAAAGCTCAGTCAGATAGTTCCGGAAAATCCGGCCCAGGGCGGGCGGGTTACCGAGCTCCAATCCGTGGCTGCCGCCAAAATGGAGGAACTGGAGGCCACCATTCAACTGCGCCGGAAGCAGGACATGCAGGCAACCTTGCCCGCGGTCGACTTTGCGGCCGGGCTGGCCCTGATGGACCGGGCGCGGGCCATCGTGGATGAAGCCCTCGTGGAGGCATCCGGGCTGCAACAGGAGATGCAGCAACGCCAGATGCGCGGGGTGTGGGTCACGACCTTTCTGATCATCGCCAGCGCACTGCTTTGTCTGGCTGCCGGGGCGAATGCTTTTTTGCTGTTCCAGAAAGCGATCAAGGCCACCCGGCTCCAGCGCCGCGCCCTGATTCAGCGCCGCCGCGCCATGAATGCCGACCGCGAAAAAAATCTTTTTATGGCCAATATGAGCCATGAAATCCGCACGCCCATGAATGCCATCATCGGGTTTTCGCAACTGTTGCGGGACGAAGTGGAAAGCCCCCGCGCCAGCCATTACGTCAACGCCATCGCCACCGCCGGGGACAATCTGCTCAGCCTCGTCAACGACGTGCTCGACCTCTCCAAAATCGAAGCCGGACGGGTGGAATTGAAGCCGGAAGTGATCGATCTCCGCGAGGTGGTGCAGAATCTGCAGCTGATGCTCTCGCAACGCGCCTCCGCCAAGGGTCTCCAGCTCCTGACAGAAGTCGACGAGGCTTTGCCCTCGTGGTTGGTGCTGGACCCGCTGCGGTTGCGGCAGATGCTGCTGAACCTGATGGGGAATGCGATCAAATTCACCAACGCGGGCCAGGTCTCCCTGAAAGTGCGTCCCGAAACCCAGCCTGGAGTGACGGATTCCCTGACCCTTGTCATGGAGGTATCGGACACCGGCCGCGGCATCGCCCCGGCTGATCTGGAATTGATTTTCAAGCCCTTCCGGCAAGGCCGCCAACAAAGCACCGAGGTGGTGGAAGGCACCGGCCTGGGCCTCAGCATCACCCGGCGGCTGGTCCACCTGATGGGAGGCAAAGTCACCGCCGTCAGCGAAGTGGGCACCGGGAGCACCTTCACCCTGACCCTGCCTGACGTGAAATTGGCGGTCATCGGTCCCCGGGCCACGGCCGTGGACGCTGATGCCATCAGCCTCGATACCCTGCCGCGGATGAAGGTTCTCATCGTGGATGACAATGCGCATAACCGCGAGGTGATGGGCGCTTTTTTCCTGAACACCCACCACGAAATTGCCTTCGCCACCAACGGTCTGGAGGCCGTGGAACAAGCGGTCAGGACCACTCCGGATCTCATTCTGATGGACATCCGGATGCCGCGTCTGGATGGGCGGGGGGCCACCGAGCTGCTGCGCCGTCACGAGGCGCTGGCCCACACCCCGGTCATCGCGGTCACCGCCTCCAGCCTTACTGATTCCCGGAACAATGCCCGGGCCGTCTTCAATGGTTATCTGAGGAAGCCATTCCTGCGTCCGGAGCTGGTGAACGCGATTCGTCTGGCCGTGGCCTCCTCGACACCCGCTGGGGTGGACACCCCCGACGGACTGCCGGCCGGTCCGGCCCTGCCGCTGCCGGAGGACGCGGCCGCGCAACTCCGCCAGCTGCACGGGGAACGCTGGCCCATCCTGACACGCACCATGGCGGTGCGCGCCATCCGTGCCTTTGCCGATGAGTTGGAAACCATTTCCAGCGCCCATTCCTGCCCGAGCCTGCGCGACTATGCCGGCACGTTGAAGCACGAGGCCGCCACCTTTCAGATTTCCCGCATGGAAAAATCGCTCGCCGATTTTCCCGCCCTCGTGGAAACTCTCTCTCCCCACCCTCCCACTGCGCCATGAGTTCCTGCCCTTCCGCCAACCTCGTCACTCCCACCATCCTCGTCGTCGACGACCAGGAACCCAACGTCCAACTGGTCTGCGGGTTTCTCCTTGATGAAGGTTATGAAGTCGTCCCCGCCTCGAACGGCCCGCAGGCCCTTGAACGCATCGCCTCGCAGCTGCCGGACCTCATCCTGATGGACGTGCTGATGCCCGGCATGGACGGCTTCGCCCTCTGCGAGCGGGTGCGTCTCCTCCCCGAATGCGCTGCCATTCCGGTCATCTTCCTGTCGGCTGCCGATGAGTCGGAATTTATTGTCAGGGCCCTGGAAAGCGGCGGAGTGGATTATATCACCAAACCCTTCCGCAAAGCCGAACTGATTGCCCGCGTGCGCACCCATCTGGCGTTGAAAACCTCCCGCGACAAGCTCGCCCAGCTCCTCTGCGAAAAGGATGAGCTCATGGCCGTGCTCGCCCACGATTTGAAGAATCCCCTGACGGCCATCAGCCTCGGGGTGCAGACGCTGCAAAGTAAAACCGACCCTGATCCCGCCTTCCTCGCCAAGCTGACAGGCAACATCGAATCCACTGTGAACCAGATGCGGACCACCATCGAGACCCTCCTGTCCGAGAAGGCCGCCGAACGGGCAGAATTCCCGCTTACTTATCAACCGATCAATCTTCAGGCCGCCATCAAGGATGCTGCCGCCGCCTTGCGCAGTGCCGCCGCCGCCAAGCAGATCAAACTGGAAGTGGAGGTCCCCCACGCCTCGATCATCGTCCTGGCCGATGCCCACGCCCTGAGGCATATCCTGGACAACCTTTTTTCCAACGCGATCAAGTTTTCGCCCCATGACAGCACGGTCATCCTGACCGCGCAGGAGCACGCTGATGAAATGCCGGCGGTCACCGTGGCGGATCAGGGACCGGGGCTGACTCCCTCGGACATGGAGGGCCTCTTCCAGAAATACAGCCGCCTCAGCGCCCGGCCTACCGGCGGGGAAAGCTCCACCGGTCTGGGTCTCGCCATCGTTAAAATGCTAGCCGAACGGATGAGTGGCACCATCAAGGGCGAAAACCGTCCGGATGGTCCGGGCGCGCTGTTCACCCTCTGCCTTCCTCCTGCCTGACTGGAACCATTTCAGCAAATTCCCCTATATGGATATTCTCATCATCGACGACGATCGTTCCATCCGCGAGGCCACGCTGATGGCGGTCGAGAGTTTGGAGCACTACGGCGAGGCCGTGGAGAACAGCGGATTAGGCTTGCGGCGGCTGAGGGAGGACAAGTTTGATCTGGTGATTCTTGACCTGATGTTAGGAGATGAGGACGGGCTGGAAGTGCTGACTGCCATCAAAAAGCAGAACCCCGCACAGGCGGTGGTGATGTTTACCGCACAGGCCTCGATTGCCACGGCGGTGGAGGCCACCCGGCGTGGGGCGATTGATTTTATCGAGAAGCCGTTCCATCTCGCAAGGCTCCGTCAGGTGCTGGCCCTTGCTCAGAAAACCCGCCATCTCGAAACCCGCGTCGCCGAACTGGAGACGGAGATCCAAGCCCATCACGTTGAACCCCGGTTCCAGTCCCAGGACCCTTCCGTGCAGGCCCTGCTGGAGCTCTTGTTCCGTGCCGCGGAGTCCACCGCCAGCATCCTGATCCTGGGTCCAAGCGGCACCGGAAAAAGTGTCGCCGCCCGGGCCGTTCATGCGGCCAGCCATCTGCGGGACAAACCATTCGTGACCGTCAGTTGTCCCAGCCTGTCCAAGGAATTGTTGGAAAGTGACCTCTTTGGCCACGTCAAAGGAGCCTTTACCGGTGCCATCAAGGATCATTGGGGCAAGGTGAAGGCGGCGGAAGGCGGCACCTTGTTTCTGGATGAAATCGGGGAGCTGCCCCTTGAGCTTCAACCCAAATTGCTGCGCCTGCTGCAGGAGCGGGAATACGAACGTCTTGGCGAAAACAAAACCCGCCCCGCGGATGTGCGTATCATCGCGGCCACCAACCGGGACATTGAAAAGGAGGTCACCGCCGGGCGGTTCCGGGAAGATTTGTTCTACCGCCTGAATGTGATCAGCGTTTCCATGCCCTCGCTGCGGGACCGCCCCGCCGACGTCCTCGCCTTTGCCGAAAACAATCTCAAGTTTTTTGCCGGCCAGTTGAAGCGGAAAGTAACCGGCTTTTCCGCCGACGCCCGGCGCTGCCTGCTGGCCTACCCGTGGCCGGGCAATCTCCGGGAACTGCGCAACTGCATCGAGCGGGCGGTGATTCTGTCCAAGGGTCCCGAAATTGCTCCTTCAGACCTGCCCATTCATGTGCAGGGCGGGCATCAGGTGGGCAGCGGCCCGGGTGTCCCGCTGGTGGGTTCCATGATGACCCTGGAAGCGCTGGAGCGCGAACACATCAGGCGCGTGGTCGAAGCCACTCCTACCATCCAGGAGGCCGCCCGGGTTCTCGGCATTGATGCGGCCACCATTTACCGCAAGCGTCGTAAAACCGAAGGCTGACTCCCGCTGCGTTGTGATCCCATGATTGAACTCGATCTCCTCACCACCCATGCCGACCGCGCTTACCCGATTCTTGCCGGTCTCGTCACGCCCCGGCCCATCGCCTGGGTCACCACCCTGAATGAGGATGGGACGGTGAATGCCGCACCATTTTCCTTCTTCAACGTCTTCGGGGCGGAGCCTCCTCTCGTCATCTTTGCACCCGGAGACCGCGATGATGGGTCTCCCAAGGACACCGCCCGCAACTGCCGCCGGAACGGGGAATTTGTGGTGAATCTGGTGGACGAAGCCCTCGCCGCAGCCATGGTCCGCACCTCCGCCTCGGTGCCCTACGGGGTTAGCGAAACCAAACGGGAAAAGCTCGCCACCTCGCCTTCCACCACGGTGGCCCCGCCCCGGATCAAAGCCGCGCCCGCCGCCCTGGAGTGCAATGTCCACTCCATCCAGCAAATCGGAGAGAACCGCCTGATCCTCGGTATCGTCCACCGGGTCCATGTCAGGAATTCCTTTTACGACGCCAAAACCCAGCGCATCCGCGGCGAAAAATTCCACCCCGTCGGCCGGATGTCCGTCCCCGACTGGTATTGCCGCACCGGGGATTTGTTCGAGTTGAAGCGGCCGGAGTGAATTTTGGAATGAGCCAGCTTGGTGTTATTCGGTGGGCTTGAATTGACAGGAGGCATTGGCCAGTGCCGCCATTGGCAGGAGGATTTTCGGTTGATGCATGGGAGGGAAATGGAGGCGGTAAAGTTTAGCCGAGGCACGGGATAACGTCGCCAGCGGTGGCATCAGGTGGGCCGTTTGCTTTTCCGGCCCGCACGGTCCTGGTAGATGAGGGCCTGAATCCAAGCCGGGTCCGGAGCGACGGCCAGGCTCTGATGGCCCCAGACTTGTTCCAAACCGAACGGAAAAGCGAAGCGCCAATAACCTGAAGTAGTGATGGCCAATAGATATCCGTCGGGGCCGATGACAGGGCCACCGCTGTCGCCTTTTGCGGCGGGGGCACTGTGGCCTACTCGACGCCAGCGGGCTCCGCTGGGATCATTTTCTTGACTGCTCACTGTCAAGATTTTGCCGCCGCTGTGGGCGGATGCGCTCCCGGAATAGCCACAGGTCAGGACGGGAAAGCCAATTTTGATTTTGTCAGGATCCGCGATGCGGAGAGGAAGAATGGGTTCCAAAGGTGCGTGGAGTAGCGCGAAATCGGGACCATGCTTCCAGCCGCCGGCACTTTTCCAGACGACTCTGGCAGGAGCGATGGCAAATCTTGCGTTGAGGTTATGAACGCCCACCTGGAGGTGGGTCAGGTTTTCAGCACAGTGGGCGGCGGTGAGGAAATAGCCATCATGGGTGATAGGGACGGCAGAGCCTATAAACGAGTCTTCGTCTTTTTGTATAAAACGGAGGACTCCTCCTCCGTTTTTGGCTCCCTTCAATTTGATGATCTCATCCGGAGGTGCAGCCAATGCGGTCGACAGGGAGGCGTAGTCCGCTGGCGAAATTCCCCGGATTTTTTTGTCCTTCCAGATCGTCATGCTGGCGGCACGGGTGCTGGTTAAAAATGCCGCTACTCGTTCCTCATTTTTCTCCGTGTGCCTAAATTTGCAGGAGACCCCGGAAACCGTCAGACACAGGAGAAGCAGCCGGGACCATTTCATGCGGGGAAAGAAAAAAAGCTGGCTTCCCGTCCAGCAGGTGTCTTGGCAGGGGATACGATCCAGGGAGGCTGCTTTCAGTATCACGGAGATCATGGAGGAAGGATGTCAGTTAACTTCATAAGCCGTGGTTTGATCAAGGCCTGTTCCGGGTTTTCCGGGCCTTCCGGTCCTGTTGGATCAGACTGGAAATCCAGTCAGGATCTGCCGCGATGGCAGTCCCCTGGTAACGCCAGATCTGATTCAGTCCCAAAGGAAATACCGCGGCACCGCCCACGGTGACGTTGATGCCCAGCAGTTCACCGGCTTCGCCGATCAGGGGGCCTCCGCTATCACCCGGAGCCATGGGGGCGGTATGTCCAATTTCGCGCCAATGGGCTCCATCTGCTGTTTGGTGGACGGGTCCGAGATAGTTGATTTTTCCTCCGCTGGCGCCGTAGGCCAGTCTAGGAAGGCCCTGGGAACCGAATCCAAAGGTCAGCACGGGCCTGCCGGTGGTTGCGGTCATCGTTGGTGTCAGGGTGTTATCGGGCCGCGCC
>JAYUWQ010000834.1:0-3086 GCA_043753485.1 bacterium | reverse complement strand
CGGAAATGCTCCCGGCCCGCAATCATCCGTGCGGAGGCCGCATAGACCGGCAGCTTGCCAAAAGCGACGAGGGCTCGGTAGAAAAGTCGGTTCATGGCGGGGAAGGGGTCTTTCCAGATCCAAACAACAAGGCGCCCCGTAATCCAATTGGGAAATTTCCGGTTCCGGTTCAAGGGACGATCGATTCCGGCAAGCCCCAGTCCCGCTGCCCTTCGGCGAAAAGCCTGACGAATTCCGCCTCCATCCGTCCCGCAAATTCCGCCCTGGTGATTTTGGCCCCCCCCTCCAACTCCGGCAACAGGGCCGGCCCGATCCGCAGCCACAGCCGTCCGCGTTTTGCTGGCAGCCACGGTCCTATCTTCCCAAGCCGGTCCGTGCCCAGCACCACTACCGGCACCACCGGACACCTGGAGCGCGCCGCCAGCAGAGCGGCCCCCCGCTTCACGGGTCCACCGCGCAGGACCGAGGCCCCACCCCGCATGATTTCGCCTTCCGGAAAAATCCCGACCACTTCCCCCCGCCGCAGCCGCCGCAGGCCCTCCCTCACCGTGGGCAGGGCCGCGCCCTGACGGTTCACCGGAAAGGCCCCGCCGCTGTGCAAAAAGTTGCGGGCCATCCAAGAGCTGTAAAACTCAATCCGGGCCACCCAGCCGATCCGCCGCGGCAGCAGGGTGCTCACCACCACCGGATCCAAATGGCTCACGTGGCACACCGCCAAAATCACCCCGCCTTCCGCCGGCAAGTGCTCCAGACCTTCCATCCGGACCCGCATGGTGCAGGCAAAAATGCCCCGCCATACCAGGCGGAGCCTGTCGTAAAATCGTCCCGGGGATCGCGGGGGCGGGAAGGTCGAAACCGGAATCATATCATCCTGAAAAATGGGGGAGGGTCAGCATGGAAGGGAAAGCGGGCCATCGCCCGGTCCACCGCCTGCCGTTCCGCTACCGGATCAAAGTCAGCGCAGCAAGCGGCGCAGTTCGGCTTCATCCGTTCCGGGAGGGCGGTGCTCCAACAACCACGCTGCATCCACCTCCGCCTCCTCGCGGCGGCCGGACCGGCTCAACAGGTAGAACCGCTGCAATCTCGGGTTGGGCACTTCCGGCTCCAAGGCAATCTGAGCATTCAGATAACGCAGCACGCGGGTGGGATCGCTGGCGGACACCGCCTCCGACGTCAGGTTGTTCAGCATCCGCAGGAGAATCCCACGTTTAGTGGCCGGGTCCCAGGCACTCTCTTCCGGCAGCGTGGCGGAAGTCTGCAGCACCATGGCGGCTGCCTGCTGCCGCGTCATCACCCGGCCCCCATCAAAGACATCCACATAAGGTCCGCCCTCCGGATGATCCGGCAGCCGCAGCTGCGTGATAAATCGCCCCGGCAGTGGAATGCCCGCCACCTCCAGGCCGATGCGCCGCGCCAATTCCATGTGCAGCACCGCCAGCGTGATGGGCAGGCCTTCCCGGTCATCGATCACCTCATTCAGATAACTGTTCGCCTTGTTGGAAAAATCATCGCGCGGGCCATGGAAGCCGTTTTCCGCAAAAAGCCAGCGGTTCAAAGCCGCGAGAGTGGCCACCGGGGTGGCGCGGTCTGCTTCCGTCAGGGAACCGCCGAGGTCGGTGGCCATGCGGTCGATTTCCGCGAGATACGGCGAAGGATCGAGATCAGGATTGTCCAGCCGGGCCAGCACGAGGGCCGCTTCCGTCAGGGGAATCGCCGCTTCGTCCTGGTTCACCAGTTTGGCCAGTTGAGCGGCGGTAGCCACCTCCGCCGCCTCGGCCGCGACCCGCCGCAGGGTGCCGGCCCGTTTTTCCAGAGTCGCCGCTTCGACGGTGGCAAGGGTCCGCGCGGCTTGGGGATCGGCGGCCAGAGTCCCTCGCAGGGGAGCATCGGCGGCCCCGCCGCTGGCCAGCAATTGAATGGCCCCGCGCACTTCTGCCGAGGCCTGATCCGGCGCGCCCAGATCCGGACCTGTCTTGAAGTCCCGGAAGTCCGCCGACGTCCCGCGGAACTGGCATAATCCGGCCTTCCCGCCGCGCAACGCCTGGTCCTTGCTGGTGATCACCACTTCCCCATTCAGCCAGCACACCACCTGTTCCGCCTCCACCCGCACCCGCAGATGATTCCATCCGCCTGACTGATAGTGCGGGGAGGTGAGCTGTTCCAGAATGGTCCACGAGGAAACATCGGCCCCCTCAAAACGGGTCAGGCGCAGCCCGCCATTGGTGGGATAGAATCCGTAATGAAGATCGCCGGCATCCGAGCAAAAGGCCAGACCTGCCGCCCCCGATTCGTCCTCCAGCTTCACCCTTACGCTGATTTCATAGGGCACCGCGGGCGGCGGGGCGGTGGCAAGGCACTGGGTCCGCCCGCCAAATCCGGCCCCGCTGCCCCGCACCTGGATCACCCCGGCACGCTGCGACCAGCGCGCACCACCCGCATCCGGCACCTGCCACAGTTTGGGATTCAGCGCCCCGATCGTGAGCCAGTTTTTCATGGCCACCGGGTTGGGCTGTTTCAGGAGCACCTTGAGTTCATCCACCGGCACCGCGAACCCCAGATTGGCCGTCACGGCACTTTTCAGGGTCACGATTCCCAGCACCCGCCCCTCCTTATCCAAAACCGGCCCGCCACTGTTGCCGCGCTCCACCGGCATCGCCAGTTGCAGCATGGACCGCCCCTCCACTTCCTGACGGGCGGAAATCAGGCCTTCCACCATGCTGAAGCGGAAGCCCAGCGGATTCCCCATCGCCACCGCCGGCGTGCCCTGTTCCACCGCCCCCGAGTCCCCCAAGGGTAAACAGGCCATGCTGCTGCCGGCCACCCGGATCACCGCCAAATCCCGGGCGCGGTCCCACGCATGGATCTCCGTCACCTCCCGGCTGTTCCCATCCGGGAATTCCACCCGCAGGCCGCGGCCTTCCCCGATCACATGCAGATTGGTCGCAATCAGCCCGTCCTCCGAAATCACAAATCCCGAACCCACGCCCGCCTCCGTCCCTTCCCGCCCCGCGGGATAGATCGCCACCAGCGCCGGCTTGACCTGCCGCGCCAATTCTTCATTCCCCGCCCACGAGAGGCAGGGAATC
>JAYUWQ010000833.1:0-7896 GCA_043753485.1 bacterium | reverse complement strand
CCCTTGCAGTTTCAATGGTCCCTGCGCCTGCTCATCCGAAAAAGCCGCCGACCTTGTGGGCCCGGTCACCTCGACATTTTCATGAATCAGCTGCCCATTGTGGAGCACTTTCAGGAACTTCGCGTGCTCCGTCTTTTTCCCGGCCGCATCGAACCTCGGAGCCCGGAAGGTGATATCAAAACTCTGCCATTCGCCCGGTGCCTTGCTGGCGTTGACCGCAGGAGCTTTTCCGGGAAACCCCTTCCCTTTTTCCACGCCCTCATACAGCCCTCCGCAGTCGCTGTAGATCACCTCCGGTTTCGCAAAACTGTCGAAAATCTGCACCTCATACCGGCCCTGTAAGTAGACCCCGGAATTGGATCCCTGCGGCACACAGAATTCCACATGCAATTCGCAGTCGCCATGCGCGGCCTCGGTCAAAAAATCCACTGTCCTGCCCTCACCGCTATTCAGCAGCACCCCCGTCCCCGGTTGCGCCTTGAATCCCTTCGGATTCTCCGCCAGCAGCGCAACCCCATCCACTGCCTGCCACGTGCCGTGCGGAGCTTTCCAACCGGACATATCCTTGCCATTAAAGAGCGGTTTGCCGGCCGGCGAAGCCGCCAGCAGACAGGTGGTCAAAGCGATCAGGGAAAAAAGGACGCGGCGTTTCATGGCCTCGCATAAACGCCCCATTCCGCACCAGACTTTCCCTGGAATTGCAGCGAATTGCATTGGGGCCTCAGAGCCACGGTTTTGCCATGGCCTTGTTGAATTCTTGTTCAAACCACTCCGGGATCTGCTCATCAGTCAGCCGATGGCAGTGCCAGACGTTCTTTCGCGGCCCGGTTTCTCCCTCTTTGAGCGCCAAGGTATGCCGGAGTACCAAGATTTCCCCTTCGAAATGCACGTCCCTCACGCTTCCGGGCCTATTTTTGTAGAATGTCATGCGCAGGATTGACTCGGATTCCAACTCGCACCACAAACGAAACTCGCCATAGTGTTGACGGCCAATTGGAGGCTCCAACTTGACGATTCCGATGAATCTTAGATCCTCCAAAAATCGGAAATAGGAGATATCCCCCTCGCCTGAAACGAGCACGGAACGCCAAGTGCCGACGAGGCGAGCGGCGAGGGCTTGGAGGGGGTCCATGACTCAGGGAGTGAGAATGGCTTCATCCCAGTCCTTCCACACCGGGTCCAGGCCCATTCGTTTTAACAGATCCTCGATTTCCCGCGGCGTGCGTTCATCCGCGATATCAAACTGTCCGGTGGCGCAGTCGTCGCCGGACTTTTCCTCCAATTCCACGCGGCGGCCTTTTTTGGTGAGGTGGAGATCGTCCTTGCCCACGCCGGTATAGCCACCGGGTTCGGTGTGGCTGCCCGCGCTCATGGAGGTGATGCCGAGAGGCAAAATCGCATCCCGGAGGTCTGCGGGTTCCCGGGTGCTTAGCACGATGCCGACCTGGGGGAAACAAATCCGGAAGGCGCAGATGAGCTGCACGAACTCCGCATCCGTAAAACCAAACTCCGGCACAAACCCACCGGCGGCCGGGCGCATCCGCGGCATGGCCACGGTATAGCTGGCCTTCCAACAGTGCCGCTGCAGCCACTCCAGATGCGCCGCGAGGGCCAAGGCTTCATCGCGCCATGGGGCCAGGCCAAACAAGGCCCCAATGCCGATGCGGCGGAATCCGCCCGCATACCCGCGCTCCGGGCACGCCAGCCGCCAGTCAAAATCCTTTTTCGGCCCGGCGGTGTGCAGCGCGGCATAAGGCGCGCGTTGATAAGTTTCCTGGTAAACCACCAGGCCCTCGGCTCCCGCGGCCACCATGCGCGCATACTCGGGGGCTTCCATCGGCCCCACCTCAATCGCCACCGTCGGGATAAAACTCTTGATGGCTAGGATGCACTCTTCCAGATACCCGTCGCTGACAAATTTCGGATGTTCCCCCGCCACCAGCAGAATGTGCCGGAATCCCTCCGCCGCGAGGTGCCGGGCCTCCGCCACCACCTGCTCCACCGTCAGGGTCACCCGCAGGATCGGATTGTCCCGGGAAAATCCGCAGTAAGCACAGTTGTTGACGCATTCGTTGCTCACGTAAATCGGGGCAAACAGCCGCATGGTCCGCCCAAAATGCCGCCGCGTCGCTTGCATGGACTCCTGCGCCATGCGCTCCAAAACCTCCGGTGCCGCCGGCTCCAGCAGCGCCTCAAATTTCCGCAACAGCGGCGACTTGCCCTCCGGCAAGCGATTCAATGTATCCAAAAAACTCACCCTTTATCAAAAGCCCCGGCCCACCCCATGCAAGCGCTCAGGCGGCGTGATCCGGGCGGCTCCCCTTGCCCGTCTGGCTTATTCCGATCCTCCGGCGCCGCCCAGCCCCTTTTCCCGCAACGGCAACGTGGTTTCCATGACATCCGAGGCGCTGATGAGCGCAGCCGCGAATTCCCTGCCTTCCTTTGAACCTTCGGGTAGAATGGCCTGGTTGCTGAAACCGATCATCTGCTGCATCGACCCGTTCAGCAGAGCCAAACTGTTATGATGATAGGCCTTGGGTTCATCCGATTCCGTCGGCGCGGTCTCCCCGCGCACGCTGCGCAACGCCGCCGCCGCGGCTGCGAGATCCGGTTTGTTATCAGAATCCCAGCGCAACTGCCCTTTCCGCTCCAGTTCCGTCAGAGCCGCCAGTCCCTGCTCGAGGTATTCCGACGCTTTCAAGATGCGGTGTGCCTCCCGTTGCTTGCGGCTCATGCCGCTCAGGGGAGCCTCCTCAGCCCCGGCGTCCCCGGGAGACGATGCGGCGGCGGAAACGTGCGGGGCATCTTCCTTCCGGCAACCGGCAAGCAGCAGACCGGCACAGCCAACCAAGGTGTATTTGGTGAGGAAGCTCATGATCCGGAGGATGCCCCCTCCGTTATGAAACGCCAGCCAAAATACGGCAGGTTATTTTGCCACCGGCGCCGGACGCGAGCGGTAACGGTCCGCGAGGCGGGTGTGCCGGCTTTCCAGAGATTGTTCCGTACCGGAAATCCAGAGGCGTTTTACCTGGGATCGGATGTCGAGGATGTCGCCCGTCGCCGCGAATAAAGAGGCCTCCTTGCCCACTTCGATGGATCCCAAGGTGTCCCCCACACCATGCAGTTGCGCGGGAATGAGGGTGATGGCGGCCAGCGCGGCCTCCCGCGAAAATCCGAACGCTGCCGCCTGGGCTGCGCTGTAGGGGAGATTGCGCTGGCTGGAGGCACTTTTCCCACTCGATTCACTGATCGCGACAGTTACCCCCGCTTTTTCAAGGAGGGAGGGAGCCCGGAATTGTAGATCGTAGGCTTCTGAACTCTGACCTGGCAAGGTGAAGATCTCGCTGTAAATGACGGGAATCTTCCGTTGGGCCAATTCGCCTGCCAGCATCCAGGCATCGCGGCCGCCTTCGAGGATCAGCCGCAGGCGGGGATGGGCGGCGGACCACTGCAAGGCCGCCCGGATTTCGCGAAGACCCTGGGCATGGACGACCAGCGGCAATTCGCCGCGCACCACCGGCAGCATGGCCTCCCAGGCCGGCACCGCCGGACTCCCTTCCTGACGCTTTTCCCAGGCTTCGGCATCGGCGAAAAACTGATCAATGGTGCGCACCCGCTCCGACCGCTCGCGGGCCTGGTCGTCCAGGGATTTCGCTTTTTCGGAAGCGTTGGGACCGGGGACGCTGAGGGAGTGATCCGGCCAGAACAGGTGCATCGCGGTGCGGCGGCGGATCGTCATGTCCTCGACCGTCCATCCCCGAGCCGCCATCAGTCCCGAGGCCCCGGAAATGAGCTTGCCCCCCGGGACCGGGACAAAATGGGTGATGCCATTGGCCCGGGAGACCGGAATCAATTCGGAGTCAGGATTGACCGCCGTCCAGGATTCGATTTCAGGGGTGAATTCGCCTGTTTCCTGATCATCGACGGAGGCCCGCACCCCGGAAATTTCCACCAGTCCGAGGTCGGTGGAAGCACTGATCAGACCCGGAAACAAATGCAGTCCGGTGAGGTCGATGGAAAGGTCTGCGGCTTCCCCGATCTGCGGGGCGACGGCAGCGATCCGTCCGTCGCGCACCAGCACATCCCCGGGCGTGAGGGTGCCTTGAGTCACGGTATGGACCGTGGCCCCACGCAGGAGCAGGGACCCGGCGGACGCCCCCGCGGCCGGGAGCAGCAGGGCAAGAAGGATAGCGGCTAGTTTTTCCATGGCATTTCGTGATCAAGGCAACAATCGACACAACGGTGGCTCTGGCGGTCCTCCAGGGCACGGCGGAAGAATTTATCCTGGGCCTTGGTTTCAGCGGCATCCCCCGGCCCGTCCCCGGCGAGCGTTTTGGCCTT
The DNA here is from genome assembly GCA_043753485.1 of bacterium. Lineage (GTDB taxonomy): Bacteria > Verrucomicrobiota > Verrucomicrobiia > Verrucomicrobiales > V1-33 > CAIZWU01. The sequence goes on along the minus strand of JAYUWQ010000833.1, from coordinate 3,555 downwards.
GGCGATGAGCGCCTCCCGCAGACCCTGGCGGACGCCGGCCCGGCGGAGAGCGGCCGCGGTTTCAAAATACTGTTTCCCTTCAATCCACGTCTGCTGGCAAATACTCAGGGTATCCAGCGGATGTCCGCTCCAGATGACAAAGTCGCCGTCCTTGCCAGGCTCGAGGGAACCGACCCACTGGTCGATGCCGAGCTGTTTGGCGGGGTTCAGGGTGACAAATTTCAGGGCCTCCTCCTCCGGAGTGCCGCCATACTTCACTGCTTTGGCGGCTTCCAGATTCAGACGCCGGGCCAGGTCGGAGGAATCGGAGTTGAAGGAAACCAGCACGCCCCGTTCCCGCATGATGCTGCCCGCCTGGGGGATGGCATCATAGACTTCCAGCTTGTAGGCCCACCAGTCGGAAAAAGCGGAGGCGCCCGCCCCGTGCCGGGCGATTTCGTCCGCCACCTTATAACCTTCCAAGATGTGCTGCAGGGTGGCGACCCGGACCCCGAAACTCTCCATGACGCGGAGAAAGACCACGACTTCATCCTGACGGTAGCTGTGGCAATGGATCAAGCGCCTACCCCGGATGATTTCGGCAATCGTTTCCAGTTCCAGATCACGCCGGACCGGCGGCCCTCCCCCGGCCTGCTGTTTCGTCAGGGATTCGGCGTATTGTTTTGCGGCGGTAAAGCGGTTGGTGTGGAAGGCCGGCACGCCCATCCGGGTCTGGGGGAAACGGTTGCGGTAACGGTCGCCCCAATTGGATTGTTTGACGTTCTCACCGAGGGCGAATTTGATGCCGCCGGGGGCTCCCGCCAGTTTGAGACCCTCCGGCCCCGCGCCTTCGCGCAGCTTGATCACACAACTCTGCCCTCCAATCGGATTCGCCGAGCCGTGGAGTAGATTCGCCACCGTCAGCCCCCCGGCCAGTTGTTGATGGATGGTGTCCGCTTCCGAATTCACCACATCACCGATCCGGACCATGGCGGTGGAAGGCAGGGTTCCTTCGTTCACCCCTCCGATAATCATGCTATGGCTATGGCAATCGATCAGTCCCGGGGTGACATGAATGCCCGGCCGGTCGATCACGAAAGCACCTGTCGGTACCTCGACCGGGGCAATGGTCCCAATGGCCTTTATTTTGCCATCGACGATCAGGAGGCTGGCATTTTCCAGACGCCCCTGTGGTCCGGAAGTCCAGATGGTGGCCGATTTGATGAAAACGGCCGGAGGAGTAAGGATCGGCCCACGGTCCTGCTGCGCGGGAGCGTCCGTGAGCACGGCGCGCAGGGCCTCCTTGGCCTTCTTTTTGTCCGGCTCCCCGGGTTTGTCAGGTTTATCAGCCCCGTCCTTGGCTTCCTCCTCCTTCTTTTTGTCTTTTTTGATCGGAGCCAGGAAAACCTTCCCATCAATCCAGACCTCCCGCACCCTGGCCTTTTCATCGAAATAACGTCCCTCCTCCACCACCGTCAGATTGCCGAGTTTGCCCACGGCAATCTCCCCCAGTTGATCCGCCACCCCGCAAAGCCGCGCGGGCACCGTCGTCAGGGCGGCGATGGCATCGGTTTCACTCAAGCCCCGCGCGATGGCGAGGCGGCCGTTGGCGCGGAACCGCTCCGGCTTGCCCAGCCCATGGGTGGTGAGGGCGATCTCAAGACCTTCGCGGCGCAGCAGCCCGGGATTGCCCGGAGCTTGATCCCAGGCCCGCAGTTGATCGGAGGGGACAGCGATCCAGTCGTCCTCGTCAGGAAGTTTCGGCACTTCCGGGAAGTCGACCGGAACAATGAAGGGGACCGCAGCCGCACGCATCAGGTCAGGACGGCGCCATTCCTGGCCGGTGGCCAGCATCACCGGCTGCAGGCCCAGCTCGCGGGAGAGTTGCATGGCCCGGTCGACCATCAGCATACCGCCCGGCTCGAAAAGCACCGGCATGGTTTTAAGCGCCGCCGGCTGCAACGCGGTCAATGCCTCGCTCAATGAGGGACGTGGACGGGACTGGGAATTGGCCGCAAAATGAGCGGCATCGGCTGCTTGAAACTGCGCATCGAAGAAGGTCTGGCGCACCACCGCGATCACCCCCATGAGCGAGCCCGGATAGGCCTCCGGCCGGCCACGGTCAGCGTCGCCGGTAGCCTCGGCAGGCACCGTGAGCGCGATATGCTGAAAGGTGTCAGGACGCATGATGGCTTCCTCCGGATCTCTGGAACCCAGGGAAACAAAGGTGCTGATCCCCCGGATCACGCCCTGATCCGGCACCACATTGGCCGCGGTAAATCCTTCGGCCCGCAACGCTTCCAGCGCCTTGGGATCCGGGTCATACCCGCGGGCCATCCGGCGCTGTGGAGTCACCACGGAATCCGCTCGGGAACCACCGGCCACCGAAGGGGCACCCGGGAATACCGTGCCTGTGCCGGACGTCAGCTGACCGGAGCCGACCGGTGGACCTTCTTCCATCGGATCCGCCCGCAAGGCTCCCTTCTTCGCGAAGGAAACATGGGCATCGATAAAACCGGCGTAAATCGTGGTGCCGGTCATATCATGAACCCGGGCATCGGCAGGCACCGGTGTCTCCTTTCCCACGGCGACAATGCGGCCGTCCCGGAGAATAATGGTGCCCTGGTCCAACTCCTGTCCTGGGCTGAGCACCAGGTGTCCGCCCACCAAGGCATGCACCGACGCCGCCAGGGGCCGGTTGGCAGGAGGGCGCAGACCCTCCACGGAAAAAAGCGGAATCACCAGCCCTCCGGCACACAGAGCAGCGACGACAAAACTGGCAGGAAAGCGGGAGTTTTTCACCATAAGCAGCGGGAGTGTGCCGTCCCGGGGCAAAGCGTGCAAGCACCAGAACCACTACTTATGAATCTGAAGCCCATTCAATCCACCACGAGGAATTCGCTCGTATTCAGCAGGACCCGGCAGACTTCGGTGAGGCTGCGGTCGCGCCGCAGCGGCATACAGGTTTCGATCTCTCCGGCGGCGGGCGGGCGCTGCAGGATCAGAATAAAAGCCCGGGTGATCTGGGCTTCCGGCTCATCCCCTGCCTCGCGGCGGATGCGTTCCGCCACAGACTTGGCCACTTCGGCGGTCAGGGGATGATTCATCAGGGTCAGGGCCTGGGGCGCTCCAGTGGATTCGAGGCGCCGGGTGCAGGATTCGAAGTTGTCCGGCTGGTCAAAAGTCTCCATGAAGGGGATTTTCACGGAGCGTTTCTGGATGAGGCGCAGGGAGCGGACGTGGAGTTGTTCCGGAACGCTGGGATACCAGCCTTTGGTCTTTTCGGCGTTGTCGTCGAGAAAGGCGGGATTGGCCTGGAGCACTTCCGGCGGGAGTTCCGGCCAGACCGGCGGCCCCGCTGCCTCTGCGGTCAATTGCCCCGCCACGTTTAATAACGAATCGCGGACCTGCTCGGCAGTGAGCCGCCGGGGCCGTGCATGCCAGAGCCAAGCCGCCGGAGCATCCACGGCCATGCCGCGGGCCAGCGCCGCCCCGTCGCCCACCCAGGCCGATTGCCGCCAGGTGGCGGAGGTCACCATGAGGCGCACCAGCCGCTTCACCGACCAGCCCTCCCTG
>JAYUWQ010000832.1:0-3090 GCA_043753485.1 bacterium | reverse complement strand
ACCATGCCGCGCCCTGCTACGGGCGAGGAGAACAGGAAGTGCAGCAAAACGCCACATGACCGGGTAGGGGGATTGGGCAAATTGCAGTGGTTCTGGGGGTTATTTCCCTGATCGACCTGTTGGCGCGGTCCCTGCAGCACAAAAATCAGGAACCGGAGAGTTCGTCTTTCCAACCAGCCAAACGCCATAGCCAGAAGCGTTGGGCCGAAAAGATGGCCTTTCCGGTTCCGCTGATTTCCCCAAAGCTCCGATACCGGCTAAAAAAATCGCTACGCGACTGTGGGGCGGAAGGTTTCCACTTCCATTCCGACCCTATCGGAACTGCATTGGATCCCTTTGAAAATCAAGGTGGTCGGGCTGGCGAGATTCGAACTCACGACTTCTTGCACCCCATGCAAGCGCTCTACCAAGCTGAGCTACAGCCCGCGACGGTCAGGACCGCAACAGAAGGTGGATATGAACGAGATTGAGGCGGATTGCAAGCCTTGGATTTCAGGAAAAATGAGGGCGGGCGGGAAAGGCTTGCCTTTGACGGGGTGGCGGGATGACGGCATCGGTGCGCATGAAGTGGCGTGTTTTTTTTGAATCGGGAAACGCAGTCAGGGCCTCGGCCCTGTGGGCGGGGCTGGGCGTGGCCCTGGGGGCCTTCGGAGCGCATGCGTTGAAGCCGGTCTGGCTGGAGCGTCCGACGGGGCTGGAAATCTGGAAAACGGCGGTGCTGTATCATCTGGTGCATGCCGTGGTGATGCTGGTCGTGGCCATGCAGGGGCCCCGGGCGAACCGGCTTGCATGGGGGCTGATGGCTACGGGCACGCTGTGTTTCAGCGGCAGCCTGTATCTGCTCAGCACCGCCGGGTGGAAGGCGCTGGGCCCGGTCACGCCCGTGGGGGGATTGTTCCTCTTGGCGGGTTGGGTGGCCCTCGCGGTCGCACCAAGCCGCAGCACTCCCTGATACCTCTCCTGCCGTCTCCGGGTTGTGCCGGGGCGGACCTTGTGTAGCGTTGCCAAACCTCGTCCCCATGTTCAACCCCCTCTCCTCCTATAACCCGGACTCACAGCCGCTGGGGCATTTCAAAAACTACGCGGTCTATCTGGCCACGGTGTTGGTGGCGGTGCATGTGGTCTCGATGCTGGCGGGGGTGGTGATCAGCCCGCAATCCTATGGGGAGGCCCTCGCCTTTTCTCCGCATACCTTTAGCCCGCTGGCGCAGCCCTGGCGATGGATCACCTATGCCTTCGTGCATGTGCCAAGGATTTGGTTTCTGCTCGAAATGTACCTGCTGTATTCCTTTGCCAAGGACATCGAGGCGAACTTTGGACGCAAGGTGCTGAGCCGGTTGTATGCTGCCCTGATCCTGCTGCCCCCCCTGTTGATGGCTCTGGCCTACTACTCTGGAATGGGCAATGCCCAGACCCTTGCGGGTTCCAATCTTTCGACCTTCTGCCTGTTCATGGGGATTTGCCTCATGCATCCAGGCGCTGCGCTTTTCGGCATTCCGTGGCTGACTTATAAAGTGGTGGGTCCCATTCTGTTGGGCATGTCGATGCTGACCTACCTGGCGGCACGGGATTGGACAGGCCTGGTGACGCTTTTGAGCTGCTGCGTGCTGGTTTATAAAATGCTGCGTGCCCATGGACTGCCCCGGCGCTTTGAAGCCATCAAAGAGGCCCTCCAAAATGCCTTGCCCGCCCGCAACCCAAAGACTCCGGGCGGCACCCCGAGGGCGGCAACACGCTCTGGTCCTTCCTCCGGCAGCGGCACGGCCGCCCCCTCCAAATACTACGAACCCAAGATCAAACCCAAGGCCGATCTCGCGCCGGAGCGGAAGGCGGTCGAGGAGGTGGATGCCATCCTTGATAAAATCGCCCGCAGCGGCATGGACAGTCTGACAGCTGCCGAAAAAGCCGCCCTGCAAAAAGCCAGTTCCCGCCTCAAGGATACCGATTTCTAACCGGTCTCTTCCCCCGGCGCCAGCCCCCTTTTCCCATGTCCACTGACACCGCCCCCAGCCTCGACCTCCGCACGGAAATCCTCCGCCTCAAAAAGGAACGGAATGCCGTGATCCTCGCCCACAACTATCAGGACAAAGCCATCCAGGAGATTGCCGACTTTGTAGGCGACTCCCTCGGCCTGGCCTACAAGGCCAAGGATACGGATGCCGAGGTGATCGTGTTCTGCGGGGTGCACTTCATGGCGGAGACGGCTAAGATTGTGAATCCAGGCCGCATCGTGGTGCTGCCGGACAAGGATGCGGGTTGTTCGCTGGAGCAAAGCTGCCCCGCGCCGGCCTTGGAAGCCTATCTGAAACAGCATGCGGACAAAAACTACTATGTCATTGCCTACATCAATTGCAGCGGCGGGGTGAAGGCCCTGAGCGACTGCATATGCACCAGCGGCAATGCTGTCAAAATCGTCAATGCCACCCCCGCCGGCCGGAACATCCTTTTTGTGCCGGATGCGAATCTGGGGTCATGGGTGATCGAGCAGACCGGCCGCCCGATGGAACTGTGGCAGGGAGCGTGTTATGTGCATGTGGAATTCACCCGCGACAGCATCCTGCGCATCCGCGAGCAGTATCCTGACGCTCCCGTGGTGGCGCATCCCGAGTGTCCGTTTGCGGTCCGCCTGCTGGCTGATGAGGTCTGCAGCACCGAAAAAATGGTGCACTACTGCCGGGATCATCCTGCCAAACAATTTATCATCGCCACGGAAAGCGGGATGCTGCACCGGCTGCGCCGCGAGTGTCCCGGCAAGGAATTCATCCCCGGCCCCACCGAGCACTGTGCCTGTGCCGACTGCCGCTATATGAAGCTGAACACCATGGAAAAGCTCTACCGCTGCCTGCGCGATCTCCAGCCCCGCGTGGAGATGGAGGAATCCATCCGTCAGCGGGCCGAGAAGCCCATTCTGAGGATGCTGGAGATTTCCAAGTAAAGGAGCCGCTGGCGCCGGTCGGCGGCATGGGCTGATTCCGGCCCGGCCGCCTCAAGGACGGGAGACCAGCACCCTTGCGTAAAGTTTGGGCAGGGCGCCGGCGGGCTGTTGCGAGCGGAAGACCCGGTATTCCGCAGGGCCCGAGGTCTCGGGTG
>JAYUWQ010000831.1:0-3095 GCA_043753485.1 bacterium | reverse complement strand
ATTCACCAACCAGCACGGGCCGGGCAATGGCACGGTTTTCCGCCTGCGGATCGGCTCCAAAGTCGGCACTCTTCCGCCCGTGAACCTTGGAAGTGCCGTCCAATTGCGCGGTTACGTGGTGCCCAACGGAAATGTGGTGCAGCTGGGCTTTGAGGTGGTCCCGGTGGAGGAGATCGGATTCGAACCCTATGATTATCATGCCGCCGGCACGACCAACATGGAAGCGGAGTATAGCCAGAATGTCGCGGGCTTCATCCCCGGCGCTGCCTACTACATCCGGGGAGTCATCACCGGCCCCTGCGGCATGGTTAGATCAGGGTGGGTGGAATATCAGCATGGCACCGTCTACGAATCATGGAAAGCACTCCATTTCGGCGCCGATGCCGCCACGCCCTCCAAGGCCGGGGATTCCGCCGACCCCGACCGGGATGGGATCCCCAACCTCGCGGAATTCATGACCGGCAGCACTCCGGTGCAGTCGAATCCATCTCCCCTCTCTGTTGCCATTGTCACCCCCGGAGGCCAGCGGCGGCTGCGCTTCACCTACTTGCGCCGGGAGCATGCGAACTCGGGCGAGACCATGATCGTGCAGACCAGCACTGACCTGCAGACCTGGGTGTTACTGGCGGCGGCTGGCGGCACCGAACAGAAATCGGCGGGCCCGATCGGCAACGGCGAGATTTCTGTCTATCAATGGGAGGGCACCGTCCCGGCGACCGGCGGGAGGATTTGGGTGCGTCTGAAGGCGACGCGGTGACTGGGGCCGCCTCGTGGCAAGATGGTGCTGGCGCACTCATGGGCTTTCCCCGGCATCGGGCCCGGAGCCCATCCTGCTGTTGATCACCCGGTCCAAGCCTCCCATTGCCGCCGAAATGATCAGCGCCATCGTGGCGTATCGAGCATGCCCTTCATGAGACACCCTTTTTCCCTGCTCCTCCTCGCGGCTTCGCTGGCCCACGGGGCGGAGCCGCCCGTGCCGGCGAAGATCGAGTTCAACCGCGACGTGCGTCCGATCCTGTCGGATAACTGCTATCACTGCCACGGCAACGACCCCGCCCATCGCAAGGCGAAGCTGCGCCTGGACGTGCGCGAAGCGGCGCTGGAGAAGGAGGCCTTTGTGCCGGGCAAGCCGGACGACAGCCAGCTGATCGAACGTATCCTGACCGATGACGCGGGCGAGCTGATGCCGCCGCCGGATTCCCACAAACAACTCAGCGCCGTCCAAAAGGAGATCCTGAAACGCTGGATCGCCGAGGGAGCGGAGTATCAGCCGCACTGGGCCTTTGCGGCGCCGGAACCGGTGGAGCTGCCCGCCGGTCTGAAGGGCCATCCGATCGATTATTTCATCCAGGCCACGCTCCAGACCCACGGCCTGACTGCATCGCCGGCCGCGGAGAAGGCCACGCTGATCCGGCGGGTGTCGCTGGATTTGACCGGATTGCCGCCCTCACCGGCCGAGGTGGATGCTTTTGTGGTGGCCAGCACGGGGGACGCGGAGGCGGCCTACCAGGCCTTGGTGGATCGTCTGCTGGGCAGTCCGCATTATGGGGAGCGCTGGGGCCGCTGGTGGCTGGATCAGGCGCGTTATGCGGACAGTAATGGTTATTCCATTGACGCGCCGCGGCAGATCTGGATATACCGGGACTGGGTGATCGGGGCACTGAATGCGGACATGCCATTCGATCAATTCACCATCGAACAGCTCGCGGGCGATCTGCTGCCGGAGGCCACCGTGAGTCAGAAAGTCGCGACGGGTTTCCACCGCAATACGCAGATCAATGAGGAGGGCGGGATCGACAAGGAGCAATTCCGGATTGATAGTGTTTTTGACCGGGTGGCCACCACCGGCACGGTGTGGCTCGGCCTCACCATCGGCTGTGCCCAGTGCCACGATCATAAATTCGACCCCATCGCGCAGCAGGAGTATTACCGGCTCTTCGCCTTCTTTAATAACCAGGACGAGCCGGAGCTGAGGGTCATGGATCCGGGTGTGGATGCCGGGGCCCTGGCTGCGGAGATGAAGGATCTGGAAGACCGGATAAAAACCTGGCTGGAAGCCCACGCCGATGCGTTGTCGAAATGGGAAGCCGGACTCACCCCGGCGGCCATCAAGAGCCTGCCACCCCAGGTGCGCAAGAGCCTCGCAGTGCCGGTGGCAAAACGGAGTCTGGCCCAGCGCAGAACCCTGTGCGCCGCAGCCGAGGTCGGATCGGGCGGCTTCCAGGAAATCAATGATCGCTATCAGGAAATTGATACCAAGCTCAACAAAGGCACCACCACCATGGTGATGGAGGAGCGGCCGCAACCGCGCCGGACCACCGTCCTGATCAAAGGCGACTTCACCCGTCCGGCGGAGAAAGTGACCCCGGGCACCCCGGCGGTGCTGCATCCGTTCGCCAAAACCACCAGCCCGCCCAACCGGTTGGATCTGGCCCGGTGGATCATGAGCCCTGACAATCCGCTGACGGCCCGGGTGATCGTGAACCGCATCTGGCAGCAATATTTCGGGCGCGGGCTGGTGGTGACGGAAAACGACTTCGGTCTGACCAGCACCCCCCCCTCCCATCCGGAACTGCTGGACTGGCTGGCCACTACCCTGGTGGAACGGAAGTGGAGCCTCAAGGAGATGCACCGGGTGATCGTCACCTCACACACCTACCGCCAGAGTTCGTCGGACCGGCTGGAGCTGCGGGTGAAGGATCCCAACAATTACCTCCTCGCCCGCCAGCAGCGCCTGCGGCTGGATGCCGAGATCGTGCGCGACGTCGCCCTTGCGGCCAGCGGGCTGCTTTCGCCCAAGCTCGGCGGGCCGCCGGTGTATCCGCCCATCCCCGATGGGGTATTGAATCAGGGGCAATCAAAACGCACCTGGAACGAGAGCCAGGGGGAGGACAAATACCGCCGCGGGCTTTACACGTTTGTTTACCGGGCATCGCCTCCGCCGAGCTTGAGTGTGTTTGATGCTCCGGAAGGTTTCACCACCTGCACCCGCCGCATCCGCAGCAACACGCCGCTGCAGGCGCTCACGCTGATGAATGATAACGGTTTTTTCGAATTCGCCACCGCCTTGGAAAAAATCATTGAAAAGGACGGAC
>JAYUWQ010000830.1:0-3098 GCA_043753485.1 bacterium | reverse complement strand
CCCCCTCGGCGACAACGCGTGGGACTTTGAGAGTGTCTACGACGCGCTGGCCGGATTTGCCCAGGCTTACCCCTTCGATCCTGACAAGGAAGATTACTTCATCCACATCACCACCGGCACCCACGTGGCCCAAATCTGCCTGTTTCTCCTGACGGAAATCGGCTTGTTGCCCGGCAAGCTGCTCCAGACCGGTCCGCGCCACCGGTCGGTGCCGGAGGAACGTGCCCGCGGACAGATTGACTGCATCGACCTGAATCTTTCCCGCTACGACCGGCTCGCGACCCGCTTTGCGAAGGAGCAGACGGAAGCCCGCGAGGTCCTGAAGAGCGGAATCCAGACCAAAAGCCCGGCCTTCAATGCTCTGATCGGCATGATTGAGCACGTGGCTCTACGGTCCAAGGAACCCATCCTCCTGACCGGTCCCACCGGAGCCGGCAAAAGCCAACTGGCCCGCCGGATCTGCAAACTGCGCCGGCAGCGCTGCGGGCTGAAGGGAAAATTCGTCGAGATCAACTGCGCCACCCTGCGCGGCGATACGGCCATGAGCACGCTCTTCGGGCACGTGAAGGGCGCCTTCACCGGCGCCATGGCCGACCGCACCGGAGTGCTGCGCGAAGCGGATGGCGGCTTGTTATTCCTGGATGAAATCGCGGAACTGGGCCTCGACGAACAAGCCATGCTGCTCCGCGCAGTGGAGGAAAAAGCCTTCTCGCCCTTTGGGTCTGACAAAACCGTGCAGAGCGATTTCCAACTGATCGCCGGCACCAACCGCGACCTGCACGATCTGGTGAACCAGCAGAAATTCCGCGAGGATCTGCAGGCGCGGATCAACCTCTGGACCTTCGCCCTGCCCGGCCTCGCGGAGCGCCGCGAGGACATCGGCCCCAACCTCGACTACGAACTCGACCGGGCCTCCCAAAAGCTCGGCCGCAAGATCACGATGAACCGGGAGGCCCGGCAGGCGTTTCTGAAGTTCGCCCAATCCCCGGACGCCACCTGGCAGGGCAATTTCCGCGACCTGAACGCAGTGATGATCCGCATGGCCACCCTCGCGGAAAAAGGACGTATTACCGAAACCCTGGTCACATCCGAGACCGCGCTGCTGCAATCGCATTGGAACAAGCTCGCGCGCCCTGCCGCCCCCGCAGGAGCTGATGACGCCACCATCCTGACACAACTGATGGGCAAGGACTACGCGGAAAAATGCGACTCCTTCGACCTTGTGCAACTGGCCCACGTCGCCCGTACCTGCCGCAGCTCACGCACCATGGCCGAAGCGGGCCGCCGCCTCTTCGCGGTGAGCCGGGCCGCCAAGGAAAAGAGCAACGACACGGACCGGGTGAGAAAATTCCTGACACGTTTTGGCCTGACCTGGGATGCCGTGATCCAGTGACGCCGCCCGCGGCCTTTCCTCACAACCTAACTTCCAACGACCACCCCGGCACGGCATGGCACCAGGCCTCCAGAGCAGGGAATGCCAATCGCGGACCCGGAGGCTGAGGCATCTTCTTGAGCGGAAAGCGAAAGAAACTGTTTAAATCTTCCTTAATGTCGAAGGTGCGTTCCAGAAATCCTCCTCCAGCTGCGGCGGGAGAAGGATTTTGAAAGCGCGCTCAAACCCCGTTCATCCTACCCTTAACCACGCAAACCCCGGCGCATGTTGAGTATACTTGGTTCACGTTCCTCCCGTTTTTGTGACGGACAATCCCGACGCGGATTTTTACGCCTCGGCGCCCTGGGCCTCGGTGGGCTGGCCCTGCCCGGCCTGCTCCGCGCGCAGGCCCGGCAATCCAGTCCTGGCAAAAAGGCAATCATCATGGTCTTCCTGCCAGGAGGACCGCCGCATCAGGACATGTGGGATCTGAAAATGGATGCGCCTTCGGAGATCCGCGGGGAATTCCGCCCGATCCGCACCAAGGTGCCCGGCCTCGAAGTCTGTGAACTATTTCCCAAAATGGCGGCGATGATGGACAAGTTCAGCATCCTCCGCAGCGTGGTGGGCAGTACCGGGCAGCATGCGGCGGAGCAATGTCTGACGGGCCGGCCTTCCCAGAATGCACCCGCCGGTGGATGGCCCAGCATTGGAGCGGTTATGTCACGGATGCAGGGGACGGGCTCGCCCGGAGTGCCCGCATTTGTCGGGCTTTCCCCCAAGATGGGCCACGGGCCCTGGGCCAATCCCGGCCTGCCAGGATTCCTCGGTCCCGCTCATGCCCCCTTCCAGCCGAACGGGGGCGGCGCGGCCGACCTCGTTCTTAATAACATTACGCTGGACCGCCTGCAGGACCGGCGGGCGCTCCTGCACAGCTTTGACAGCCTGCGGCGAGATGTCGATGCCTCGGGCATGATGGGGGCCATGGATACCTTCCAGCAGCAGGCCATGGGCGTCCTGACGTCGAGCCGCCTGTCCGAGGCCTTGAACCTCGACAAGGAGGATCCCAAAGTCCGGGCCCGTTATGGGGGAGGCACCATGAAGTGCCGCGACGACGGCGGGCCGGAATGTCCGGAGCAATTCCTGATGGCGCGCCGTCTGGTTGAGGCCGGGGTGAGCTGCGTCACCCTTGGCTTCAACCGATGGGACTGGCATTCGCGCAACTTTCCGCAGGCCCGCGAAGTCTTTCCTCAACTGGACCACGGCCTGACGGCTCTCGTCCAGGACCTGCACGACAGCGGCCTGGATCAGGACGTCAGTGTGGTGGTGTGGGGTGAATTCGGCCGCACCCCGCAGCTCAACAAGGAAGGCGGACGGGACCACTGGCCGCGGGTTTCCTGCGCGGCCCTCGCCTGCGGCGGCATGAAACACGGCCAGGTCATCGGAGCCACCGACCACCTCGGCGGCGAGGTCGCGGACCGTCCGGTCGATTTCCAGGAGGTCTTTGCCACGCTCTACCATGCTGCGGGTATCGATACTCAGACGGCCACCGTGAGTGACCTCAACGGTCGTCCCCGCTTCCTTGTGGACGAGCAGTTCAAACCCCTGCCCGAGCTGACCGGCTGACTGTTATGCTGACCTTGTTTTCCCAGAAATCAGGAGGCTCCTTCTGCGATGGCCTGTCGCGGCGCTCCTTCCTGCGCCTCGGTGGACTCGGCCTCGGCGG
>JAYUWQ010000829.1:0-3099 GCA_043753485.1 bacterium | reverse complement strand
ACCCGCCGGCAATTTGTGGTGGGCAATTCCTTCTTCAACGAAAACTGGATCATCGCCCCCGCCAGCGCCCAGGCCCGCGACGGCCTCGGCCCACTGTTTCACGCCCGGTCCTGTTCCACCTGCCACACCAAGGACGGCCGGGGCGCCCCGCCGAAAGAAGGCGAAACCATGACCGGCCTCCTCCTCCGCCTCAGCCTCCCCGGTCAGGATGCCCACGGCGCTCCTATCCCTGACCCCACTTACGGCGGCCAGCTCGCCGTCCGCGCCCTGCCCGGTTCACTGCCGGAAGCCGATGTCCCAATCCAATGGGTCAAATCCATCCGGACCCTGCCGGATGGCGAAACCATCGAACTGCGCCGTCCGGAATTCGGTCCCATCCTCTGGCACTACGGCCCACCTGCCGCAGGCCTCCTGATCGGCCCCCGCCTCGCCCCACCCATCTATGGCAACGGCCTGCTCGAAGCCATCCCGGAAAACACCCTTCGCGCCCTGACTGATCCTGACGACACCAACCACGACAGCATTTCCGGCCGGCTCAACGAAGTCTGGAGCCTCGAATTCCAAAAGACCATGCCCGGCAGGTTCGGGTGGAAAGCCAACCAGCCCAGTCTGCGCCAGCAAACCGCCGACGCCTTCCTCGGCGACATTGGCATCACCACCAGCATCCATCCGCAGGAATCCCTGACAACCGCACAGCAACCCACCCTCGGCACTCTCCCCAATGGAGGAACCCCGGAACTCAGCGACCACATCCTCGACCGCGTCGTCACCTACACCCAGTCCCTCGCTGTCCCCGCCCGCCGTCAGTTGGACGATCCTGCGGTCCGCCGCGGCGAAAAACTCTTCGCCCAGGTCAACTGCACCGCTTGCCACCTCCCGGAACTGAAAACGGGCAGCGATCATCCGCTCAAGGAACTGCGCGACCAAACCATCCGGCCCTACACCGACCTCCTCCTCCACGACATGGGCGAAGGTCTCGCGGACCACCGGCCTGACTTCCTCGCCACCGGCACGGAATGGCGCACCCCACCGCTCTGGGGCATCGGTCTGAACGGTGCCGTCAACGGAAACACCTTCTATCTCCACGACGGCCGCGCCCGCACCTTCAACGAGGCCATCCTCTGGCACGATGGAGAGTCCAAAGCCTCACGGGAAGCCTTCGAAAAGCTGACCAAAGCGGAACGCACCGCCCTTATCGCCTTCCTTGACTCGCTCTGAGGTCCCGCCGCTTGAGCCGCGGGTCCCTGCCAATTTGGATTATTTCCGGCCGCGTTTCGGTGCGGAGGGTTTTCCGGCGCGTTTTTGGGGCGCTTGGCGTTTGCGCGGCGGACGTTTGCTATCCGCTTTCTTACTGGCAGGACGCTTGCTGGCCGGACGTTTAGCGGCAGGCCCTCCCCGCGTGGGACGCTTGGATTCGGTCCGCTCATCGCTGGGACGTTTGCTGGCCGGACGTTTCGAGGCGGGGCGCTTCGCAGCCGGACGTTTGGCTGCTGCAGCAGGCGGGGCGGCTCCCTCTTCCCGGGGCGTGCCGGAACGTTCCGCGGAAACGCGGCGTTGGGCATCCTTTTGCCGCTCTTTTTTGCCGCTGGCTTCGTCTTCCTTGCGACGGCCCTGGCGTCCTCCCGTGCCGCGGGTAGCGGGTTTCCACAGATCCTTCACACTGCCCTGACGTTTTTCCCGGGCACGCACATCAAAACGGATCGGCAGCCCTTCATACTTCATGCTGCCGCGCACGGTGTTCTCCAGATAACGACGGTAAGTGGGCGTCATCAGGTCCTCATGATTGACAAAAAGCACCACCCGGGGCGCCATGATCGGACGGCTCATTTCCTCGCGGGCGAGGGTAGCGTAGAGCAGCTTGAAGCGCCGGCCCCGCACATGGGGCGGCGGGGTGCGGGCGATGGCCTCCTGGAGCAGCCGGTTGAACTGGCCGGTGGACATACCGTTGTCGCTGGCGCGTTTCACTTCATCAATCGCGGTGAAAACCTTGGACAAGTTTTTCCCGTCCTTCGCCGAGACCGCCACCAGCGGAGCGTAATGCAGGAAAAAAAGTTCCCGCCGGACATGTTCCTCCAGCTCTTCCAGCCGGGCCTTCATCTGGCCTTCCGGATGATACAGATCAAATTTGTTGGCGACGATGATGCAGGGTTTGTTCTCATCGACGATGGTGCCGGCAATTTTCCGTTCCTGTGCGGTGACCCCCCGCGACGCGTCGATCACCAACACCGAAATATCGGCGCGGCGGATGCTGCGCTCGCTGCGGGCCACGCTGTAAGCTTCCACGCTGGTGTCGATCTTCGCCTTCTTGCGAATGCCGGCAGTATCAATCATCAGGAAGGGCTGGCCCTTGTGGACATACATGCTGTCGATGGAATCGCGGGTGGTGCCCGCGACCGCGCTGACAATCGCCCGCTCGGTGCCGAGGATGGCATTGAAAAGGGAGGATTTGCCGACGTTGGGGCGGCCGATGATGGCCATGCGGATGGCCTGTTCCTCATCCATCTCCGCAGTTCCGTCTTCGGCCACTTCCACCGCGGCATCCTCCACCGGAGGCGGCACGGCACGTTCACAGGCCTTGATCAGGGCTTCAATCCCGCGGCCATGTTCGGCACTGAAGGCCTGGACGTTTTTGAAACCAAGCCGGCCAAAATCAGCGATGTTGAGATCATGCTTCGGATCGTCGGCTTTGTTGAGGCCGAGAATGACCGGCTTGCCCTGGCGGCGGAGCATCTGGGCGACGGATTCATCAATGGGATGCATCCCGGACAGGGCATCGACCACAAAAAGAATCGCATCGGCCGCCGCGATGGCGATCTCGGCTTCGATGCGGACCATGTCGCCAAAGTCGTCATTCAACGTGGCGCCGATCCCGCCGGTGTCCATCATCTGGAGCGGAAAGCTGGCGTCCTTCACCGGAGCCATCAAACGGTCGCGGGTCACCCCCGGCATGTCGTGGACGATGGCGATGCGGCGGCCGGCGAGCCGGTTGAAAAGGGCGCTCTTGCCCACATTGGGGCGACCGACGATGGCAAGGGTGAAGCTCATGGCGCAGTCCTTGGATCTTTAGGGGGTCTTCGGCGAATGAAGCTGCCCCTTACA
>JAYUWQ010000828.1:0-7941 GCA_043753485.1 bacterium | reverse complement strand
GCCGTGTTTGCCTTCCTGGAAGACGTGCAGCGCGACGGGGATCTTGTTTTTCTGGCAGGCTTCGTAAAAGCGCAGGCTGTTGGCCACCGGGACGGCCTTGTCGGTGGTGGTGTGGAACAGGAAAGTGGGCGGGGTGGTGGCATTGACTTGCTTTTCGTTGGAGAGGAAGTCGAGCAGGGCAGGGTCGTTCCGGCGGTCCCCAAGGAGATTGTTCACGGAGCCTGTGTGGGTGATGGCGGGGTCAAAGGAGAGCACGCCATAACAAAGGATCATGAAGTCCGGACGGGAGGAGAGACGGTCGACTGGATCGGCGGCGGCGGCATTGCCGGCATCGTGATGAGTGCCGGTGGAGGCGGCGAGGTGTCCTCCGGCGGAGAATCCCATGATGCCGATCCGGGTGGGGTCGACTCCATCCGCGGCGGCCCGGCTGCGGGCGAGACGCAGAGCCCGTTGAGCGTCCTGGAGCGGGATGGGGTGCTGGTAGCCTTTGCCGCCTAGGCGGTAGTGGAGCACGTAGGCGGTGACGCCGAACGAATTGAAAAGGCGGGCGGGCTGGATGCCTTCATGGTCCTTGGCCAGTCCGCCGTAGCCGCCACCGGGACAGATCACCACCGCGCAGCCATTGGCTGGAACGGTGTCCGGTTTGTAGAAATCGAGGGTGGGCTGATGGTCCTCGGTGGTGCCTTTGGCCTCCGGCGCGCCGTCCGGCCAGAGGGGGAAGCGCTGGGGTTCAGCGGCGCGGCAGGGCAGGGAAAAAAGGCAGAGCAGAAGCAGCAGTGATTTCATGGAAAATGGAAAGAGCGAAGTGATAGCACCCGCGGGGGATCCGGCAGGCGGTGGTGGGATTCCCTGAATACGGTCAGGCGCGGCCGAACTTCCGGGCAAGTTCCTGCCAGGAAAATTGGAGGATGGTGGGGCTGCCATCGGGGCGGCAGTAGGGCATTTCACAGGACATGAGCCGGGTGACGAGGGCGCTGGCATTTTCCATGGTCGCGGGCGGTTGCCGGCGGGCGGACTGGCGGGCCACCGCAGCGGCGATGGCGGCATCGCCCAGCTGGCGCTGGGGCGTGCGGTCGCTGGCATGGCGCAGGTCATCCAGAAGCGCACTGAGCAGCGCGGGGATTTCCCCATCGGCACGGAGGAAGGCCGGGAGGCTGTCGATCAGCACTGTGTTTTGCCCGAACTCCTCCAAGCCCAGACCGAGGCGGCGCAGGGCGGGGAGTTGCGGTTTCAGAAAATCGAATTCACGTGGGCTGAGGGCGATGGTGAGCGGGGCCAGCAAGGCCTGGGAGGTAACCGGTTGGGTGGCGGAACGCGCTTTGGATTCCTCATACAAAATCCGTTCCCACGCCGCCCGGTGGTCGAGGAGGACGAGGCCTTCGGCGCTTTCGAGGATCAGATAGGCCGTGCCCAGCAAGCCGATCGGGCGGAAGGCCGGCGCGGTGGCCGGCTGAGCGGGAAGGGCCGGAGCAGGGGCGGGCGCCGGAGTTTGGAAAGGGCCCGTTTCCGGGCGGGTCTTGTCAGAACAGGGAGGCGCTTCCGGCCTGGCTTCCACCGGGCGAAGTTGATCGGCCCAGTCGTGGCGCAGGGCCCGGGTTTCGTGCGCCGGGATCAGGGCGGGTTGAATGACGGGAGGAGTCCAACGCGGCACCGGCGTGGTGGGGGCCAATCCTGGAGAGGGGAGGGGGGCCGGGCTCAGCGAAGGGCGGCCGGCGCGGAGGGTGGCCGCGATGATTTCCGTCAGGGCGGACTGCACCGCGAGGCTGCTGCGGAAGCGGACCTCGCGTTTGGCAGGGTGGACGTTGACATCCACTTCGGAGGGATCGATCTCGATCAGGAGGAAGGCTACCGGGGATTGCCCGCGCGGCAGGGCTTCCCCGTAACCGGCACGGAGGGCCTGGGAAAAAGCGATGCTCTCCACCGGGCGCCGGTTCAGAAAAGTGAATTGCAGGGCGCGGCTGGAGCGCCACAGACCCACCTCGCCCAGGTAACCGGAGACGGTGATGGGTCCGCTGGTGGTGCGGGGCACGGGCAGCAGGCGGTCGGCCAGATCCTGACCGGTCAGGCCGGAGATGCGGCCGAGCAGCGACTCCCCCGGCGGCAGGTGGAAGAGCAGGCGGTCATCGCGGGTGAGGCTGAATCCGACTTCCGGATGGGCGAGGGCCTGGACGCGGACCTGTTGTTCGATGTGGCTGAACTCGGTGTCTTCGGCGCGGAGGAATTTGCGGCGGGCGGGGACGTTGTAGAAAAGTTGCCGGACTTCGATGCTGGTCCCGGGAGCATCCCCGTCGTCGCTGACTTCGAGGACGGTTCCGCCTTCCACCGTGACCCGCGTCCCGGTCAGGGCGGCGTGCTCCCGGGTGGCGAGGGTGAATTTCGAGACGCTGGCGATGCTGGGCAGGGCTTCGCCGCGGAATCCCTTGGTGAGAATGGTGGCGAGGTCGGCGCTGGTGCGCAGTTTGCTGGTGGCGTGCCGTTCCAGGCTCATCAAGGCATCGTCGCGGTGCATGCCCACTCCATTATCCACAATCCGCAGCAGGGCGGTGCCACCACGCCGGGCCAGCACAGCGATCTGGGTGGCGCCGGCATCGAGGCTGTTCTCGATCAGTTCCTTGACCACGGAGGCCGGGCGCTCCACCACTTCACCGGCCGCCACCTGGCTGGCCAGCACGTCGGAGAGGACTTGGATTTTTCCCATGCGTAGAGGGACAGGGCGGGAAAATTACATCCCGGGCAAGGGAAACTTCCTTGTTAATTCCCGGAACCGATCCATTTTCAAGCTTCCTGCTCCTGATGCAGGGAAACTTCCCCCCGGAATTCCCGTCATGATCGAAGTCACTGCCGAAGCTGCCACTGAACTCCGCCGACTGCTGGCCGAAAAGCAGGCCCCCGCCGGCTCCGGTCTGCGCCTGATGATTGAGCGTGGCGGCTGCGCGGGACTGCAATACGCCATGACCATCGGAGTGGCTGCGGAAGGGGATTTTGTGGTGGAGCGCGATGGCGTCAGTTTTATCGTCGATGCGGCCAGTGCTTCCTATCTGCGCGGCTCCAAGGTCGATTTCGAGGATTCGCTGAACGACAGCGGCTTCAAAATCCACAATCCCAACGCCGCCCGTTCCTGCGGTTGCGGCACTTCATTTGAACCTGCCGAACGGGGTGGACCCGTCCCCGCCGCTGAGCCGCTGCCGGACGGCCAAGCTTGTGGCACGGCGGCCTGAACCTGATCTCCTTCTGCCACCCTGACTCTTCCATGCAGCTGCACGTCGAATTCATGAATGCGCCGAGGGGCTCCCTCACCCGGGCGGCGAATGCCGTGAAGAAGGCGGACGGCGGGATCTTTTGGTGGACGGTGGCGATTGTGATTCTCATGGCCCTCGCCGCCTTCTCGTGGATCGGGAGTATTTTTGTTTTCACGCATCCGGAAAAAGCCTTCAACTACCAACTGCTCAGCCGCATTCAACGTCTGGAGGAGATCAAGCACTTCACGGAAAAGGACATCCCCATGGGCAAGAGCCTGACGCCGCCCGAATTGTTCCAGAAGTTCTATCCCTTCACCGGGGAGAATCTGGCCAATCACAACGAACTGCTGCGCCGCAATTACATCACCAATTACAAAAGCCGGGACGAAAAACCATACTACGTCCGCGGCCGGTTCAAGGTAGTGCATGCGCGTCCCCTCACGGACAAGGACCTCTTCCCCAGTGGTCTGGTGGCACGGGCCGTGGCCGTAAATCAGGATGGGAAGGAATACCGCAATGTGGTGGTGGAATACGTTCTGCCGACCGGGTCTGCAGTTCCGGGGGTGGAATTTTCACCGGGTGATTTGTTGGACATCGACAGCCGCCGCAGCAAAAAACGCCTCTATGGAGCGGTCATCAATATTCAGCGGCCCAGTGAGGATGTGCTCGTGTTCACGGTGGTTCCGTTGATGTATGGAGAACACCTGATCGATCCGGTGAAAAACATCGTGCTCACCGCCATTCCGCCGCAGCGTCTGAACATGCGCGCCCGGCTTCCGATTACGGACGATAGCCTGGGCAACGCCTCCCGGTTGCCGGGTGTCGTGGCGGCCGGGCGTTGAGGCTCCCTCTTGGAACAAAATCACCTTCAGATGCGTTTTTTCTGAAGGTTTAGGCTAGGTTCAGGTTCCAAGCCGTGGGAAGGGGACTTTGATTGCCCTCGAGGCAGGAATGGGGGATTGGCATCATGACACGAAAAAACCCGCCGCGGCGCGGGGCCGGGGCGGGTCTGAAAGATGAGAGAAAGCTCAGGCTTCGGTGTTGTCCGGGGCGGTTGCTTCCGGAGTTTCAGCTGGAGCGTCGGCTTCGGCAGCAGGCGCTTCCGTGGACTCGGTGGAGGCTTCTGCAGAAGACGCCGATTGACCGTTTGGCCCGTTCTGGGGAGACCGGGGTTCACGGGGCGGCTGAGGCTCGCGCTGTGGGGGGGCGGGCGGCGCTGGGGGCCGGCGGACGCGGAGTTCCTCCTGCATGAAAATCTCGGCGAGGCGGAAGCTGCGGCGGGTCAGCTCGCGGGCTTCATTGTCAGGGAAGAGTTCGACGCCTTCTTCTCCGACTTCGGCGAGGAAGATCTGCCACGCTTTGGTGCAGAGATCATCAATCGGCAGGAGCGCACGGTCCTGATTTTCGCGGCGGGCCTGCTCGGCCTGACGGCGGCGCTGATCTTCGTCGCGGCGCAGGCGTTCCTGCTCGCGGCGGGCCTGTTCAGCGTCGCGGCGGGCCTGCTCGGCCTCGCGGCGCTGCTGGGCGGCCTGTTGCTGGGCCTGGGGATCGCGGGGGGGGCGGGGGTCACGCTGATCCTGCCGGGGAGGGCGGGCGTCGCGGGGAGGGCGGGCGGCATCGCCGGACAGGGACTCGCCGGGGAGGGCTTTGACTTCCGGGGTGGCGGCGGATTCGGCGTTTTCTGCCACAGGGGCAGCGGCGGCGGCTTCAGCGGCGGCAGCTTCCTCGCGGCTGGCCATCGCCGCTTCGGCGATGTCCTGCACGACTTCGGGAGAAAGGTGCCCTGATGGGGAGTTGGAGGTAGGGTCCATAGGTTCGGTGCCGGGGTTACCGTCGGAACGTGGGCCGGGAGGCCCGCTGGGACGGCGGGAACGGGGGCGGTTAAATTTCTTTTCCATGTAGGTTGATTGTCGGGGGGCCGGATGAATGCCGGAGATCAGTGGCCGCGTCCAGGGATTTTCCTGGGCAGGCAGGGGGTTCTAGGGAGAGTTTGCTTAAAAAATGCGCAGGGACCAGCGGGCGGAGGGGGTGCGGGAGAGTTCGAGGAGGGTCAGACTGCGGGCATCGGTGCCTCCAAAAGCGGAGCCGGTCAGGATTTGCGTCTGAGCGGGGATATGCAGGCCGGTCACGGGATCGTGCCGGGTGACGCGCACATTCAGGCCGAGCGAATTCTGGCCGGATCCGTCGAGCGACCATTCGTGCTGGACCAGATTGACGCGGGCCACGTTGAATTCGATCCGGCGGGACCCATCCGGCCGGGTGGTGGCCGAGACGCGGAAGCCATCGGGATGGTAGTCGTAGTGGTAGGTGTGGCCAAAGGCGGCGGGACGGATTTTGCGGAGGGCGATGGGGCCGTCTGTCCACGGAATGGTGGCGCTGAGCCGGTCGACAAAACCGAGGGTGCCGTTTTCCCCGGCTTTCCTCCCGTCGATCTGCACATCCACGACGCCCCATGGGGAGCCTGGCTTGCCGGCACTGCCGCTGGTGGAGGGGGCGTCGACGAAGAAATAAAGCCCGCGGGCATCGGCGAAGGCGGTCAGGGCGGTTTCGGCTGCCGCGCCGGGAGAGGCGGCGGCGGCCGTGGCATCCACCGGTTTCAGGGGAATGCGCTGCTCCAATCCCAGATGGCGGACGCCTTCGACGTGCCGTTCGAAGCGCAGCGTCCGGTCCGGCAGGGGGATTTGCACGGCGACGGTACTGGCAAAGCGGAGGGTTCCCGCGGGGTCGGGCAGGGCCAGACGGAGGGGCAGGGGCATGGACTGTTTCGGTTCCAGACTGAAGGGCAGGGGCTGATCCTTGCCCATCCATTGCACCAACGCGGTGCCCTTGACCGGTTCCAGGGAATGATTGGTCAGGGTGGCGGTCAGCAGCACATCGCCGGAGGCGGCATCCAGACGGCCTTCCGGCCAGGTGAGGGACAGGGGGCGCAGCGGCAGCACCACATCCACGATTTGTTGCCGGTCGTCATCGCTCAGAATGAGGGAACCCCGGATCACATTGCCGTCCGGCGCGGGCCCGCTGGCGGTGGGTTCCAACGCCAGGTTGAGGCGCCGGGCTTTCCCGGGCGTGAGGTTGAAGGCGGCATCGGGCGTGCCGGTTTTGAGCTGCCAGCCGAGGAAACTCAAAGGACTCACCACCACGCTGCGGGCGGCGGCGGTCGGATTGAAGATCCGCAGTTGAAGGATGGCTTCGGTGGGGCCGGTGATCTCCACGCTGCCGCTTACTTCCACCGGACCACCGGATGGGCCGTCCAGCAGTTGGCCTGCTGCCCGCTCACCTGCCATCAATGTGGCGGCGGCGTTGGGGTGCAGGGTATCCGGGGTGTCTGAACGATAGCTGAAATGACGGTTGACCGGGATGATGGCGGCGGCAAAAGCATCGCTGGCCGTCAGGGCAGCCAGATCCGAGGGGGCTTCGACGAGGGCGGCGCCGAGGTCGACAAACGCCACGCCGGTGGCGAGGGCTACTTCTTTGGCAATCTGGGCATAAGGCCGGGTGCGTCCGAGCGAGAGGCGGGGCGCGCCGGCATCAAAACTGACGGGCGGTGCGGCCAGGAGCACTTCGGGACCATTTTTCTGGCATAATTTCACCGCCGCCGTCAGGAAAGCCCGGTAGCTGTCGAGCGGGAGGTTGTTCGCCGCATCATTCACTCCATAACAAATCGTGACCAGATCGGTGGGGGGGGCGGGCGCAGCAGGAAAGGCCTCGGGACTGAGTGCTTCAAGCGCCTGGGCGGCCTGGGATCCATCGCGCGCCAGATTGTGGATTTGGATCGCCGTGCCCGGGATATTCTGCTGGGGGCCCGGGCTGTTGCGGCGCACCAAATCCGGCGCCCCCATCGTCACCGGGGATTCCAGATCAGCCCGGAAACGGAGCGCGTCCGGGGCGAGGGGCGCTTTGCCCTGTTTGGTGCGTTGCCAGATTTCCATTTCCGAGGCAAATCTCGCCCAGGCGGAGGCGGCTTCCTTCTGGCTTTCGGTGATTTCCCGGTGCGGGTCCACGTCCTCGGTGCCGTGGTAGAAATAATAGCCGCCCAGCCGGCTCAGCAGGCGCCCTTGCCATGCCATGGAGGAGTCATAGCGTGGGAAGCCGGGGGGTTGGTAAAAGGTGCTGATACTGTCGCCCACGGATACCACCCGGATCCGCTCCCGCTGCTGCAGTTTGGCGAGGGTCCGGGGCAGGAGTCCTTTCAAATGAGCTTCCTGCACTGGAGTCAGCCGGAATTCCGCAGTCCTGCCCGGGGAGGCTGGGGCAAGCAGCAACAACAGGCCCAAAGTGGCGCGGCGGACGAAGCGGAAAGGGATCATGGCAGAACGGCAGGAAACGCGGCGAAGGCGGTCCGGCAAGCGAACGCTCCCAGCATCCGGTTTTCTTGCAACGGCCAAAGAACCGGATCCAGTCGCCCGCCCCCGGGGTCGACTGGAAAAGTAAAAGCGATCGTCCGGCTGGCCCGCCTGCCACAGCCCGCTGGGGATGAGCACGGCCTGCCACCACCATGGGTTCACGACTTTTCAACCTTGCCAAACCCCGAATCTGATGTCGAATCGGTGAAACAGGAATTGCAGCAAGCTTAATAAGCGTTTATTATCCTGCACAGCGTGGGATTAAATCTTCTGTCAATTCCGGCACAGATCCATCCCCTTGGCAACGCTGATACCGCTCCCTTCCATTGCTCCAATGTCCCCGCGCGGTTTTCTTTTTT
>JAYUWQ010000827.1:0-3111 GCA_043753485.1 bacterium | reverse complement strand
GTCCTTGCGGTCGGGGGGCATGGTGAGGGCCGCGTTGCCGATCGCCATGTGCTGGCCGGGGTCGACAATCACAAGGTTGTGAGGCATCACATCGTTATTCTCGAAGAGGACCTCGAAGGGTTTCCCGGCGGTGACCACGAGACGGTTGGTGTCGTATTTGAGTTGCTCGCGGACGGTTTTCAGCACAAAGATACTCACGCCGAGGGAGCGCAGTTCCTTGGCCAGGGCGGTATTGCCGGCGAGCGCGGCCATCTCCAGGCCCAGTTGGTTCAGCTCGACAAAGGATTGTTCACTGCGCTTTTTCGCATCGACCTGCTGATTGATGGCCAACACCTTTTGGGCGATTTCCCCGGCCTGCGTTTTGTCCCAGGCATCGCGGGGGAGCTGCATGATCGCATTGGCGATGGCGTGCGGCTCCTTGCCTTCGGTGAGGAATTTCGCCAGCAGCGTGAAGTTGGCCGCGGCATGATCCACTCCCATCAGGGGCAAGGCCATGAGAGCGGCTTTCCGGAGGCTGCCGGTGGTCTGGGAATCATTGATGAGGGCCAGGAGAGCCGGCTGGAAGGGACTGCGGAACGCGGGATCGGCCACTGCTCCCAGGCTGGCGATGAGGGCTTCCCGGTCGGCGGGTTTGCCCTCCGAAGCCGTCCACAACGCGTCCGGTTTGCCATCGGCCACCACCAGCGCACTCCAGGCGGCTTCGCGGATGGCGGGCAGTTTGGCGGTGCCGGCGGCCTTCATCAGATCGGCGCGGGCGGCTGCCAATTCGGCGGGGGCGGTGGCGGGGAGCAGCCGGCCCAGTGCGGCGGCCGCGGCGGCCATCCCCTCCCCTTTGCCGTCGAGGCGTTGCAGGTTCCCCAACAGGATGGCCATGCGGGAGGTTTTGGTCAGGGCCATGAGATCGCTGACGGCTTTTTCCCGGACCACTGCATCGAAACTGCTGCGCTCCAGCTTGGTCTGCAGCACCGCTTCCACGGCGGGGAGTTTGTCGAGATCCTTGTCCGCAGTCTGGGCCAGCACCAGGGTGAGGAGCACCGGGTCTTCCGGCAGGGATTTCTCCGAGCGGATGGAATCCAATTGGCGCATGGTCTGGGTGTAGGTGTATTTCAGATAGCTGTCGGACTCATACTTCAAGGTGGTCTGGACTACGGTAACGGCTTTGGCGGCATCTTCACCGCTGAAAAAGCTGGCGACGCGGACCGCTTCGAGCCGGACCCGGGGAGCACTGTCATTGGCGGCGGCCATCAGGTAATCCAACGCTTCGGGAATCCGGTCCATCTGATAGCCGATGACGCGGACGGCCTGGGCCCGGGCACGGGGTTCCGGGCTTTTCAGCAGGGTTTCAATCAACGGCACGTTCACCGCGTTGTGCCATTGGTGGACCCAGAGGGCTTCCAGCAGGTGGTGCGAGTCCCCGGTTTTGTTGGGGTCGAATTGTTTGGCCCACTCCTGGGTGGCGGCGACGACCTGGGCACTGTCATGTTTGCTCAACTCGATTTTCGCCCGCAGACGGACGTCATTCTCGGGCTCCTTGAGCAGATCCAGCAGTTTGACGATCGGCTCGCCATCCACCTTCTTGGGCTCCAGCAAGGGACGGGAAGGATAGGTGATCCGGTAAAGCCGGCCATGCTGGTGGTCGCGGTTGGGATCGCGCAGGTGGTGTTGCAGGTGGCCGATCAGCATTTGTGACCAGTCCATGAAGTAGAGCGAGCCGTCCGGAGCCACCGTGATCCCGGAGGGGCGGAAGTTAGGGTTTTTGGCCACGTCGGTGGAGACCAGATGATCCACGGTTTTGCCTTTGATCCCGGCGCCTTCGTCGGAGAGTTCGGCCCGGAAGATGCCTTGGAAGCTGATCACGTTGGCATTGAGAAACTGTCCCTGCCAGGACTCCGGAAAATGCCGGCTGGCAAGGATCGCGGTGCCGGCACAGGGGCGGGAGGGACGGTCCCAGAATTGTTGGTAACCTGGATGGGAACCCTGATCCAGATGGCCGCTGAAACCAGGCCCGAAGTAGTTGGCGTTGCCGGTGGCATCCGTAATCAGATCATTCCCCCAGTAGTCAAAGACCCGGCCGTGGGGATTGGCAAACCCGTAGGGCACGTGACGCCGGAACTTGCTGGTATTGGGTTCATAACGATAGATCGCACCGTCCGTGTTCCGCACCGGACCGAGGTAGGTTTCCACATTGGTGCGGTGGAAGACGCCATCACTCAGGTAGATGGCTCCGCCGGGTTCATAACAGATCGAGTTTGTCTCGTGGTGGGAGTCCGCGGCATCCAGGCCGTGCAGCAGCCGCTCCTTTTGATCCGCCTTGCCATCCCCGTCGGTATCCCGCAGGAACCAGAGATCGGGCGACTGCATCACGATGACGCCATCCTTGTAGAATTGGAAACCGGTCGGGCAGTTCAAACCATCGGCAAACGTGGTGCACTTCAAGGGCTGGCCCGTTTTGGGATCGAGATCGAAATAGATCAGTTTGTCGAAGTTGGTGGTGGTCGGCGAAGTTTCCGGATAGCTCGGCCAGACGGAAATCCAAAGCCGGCCCTTGGTGTCAAAATTCATCTGCACCGGGTTGATGAGTTCCGGGAAGGTGGCTTCGGACGCGATGAATTCCAGCTTGCAGCCTTCCGCCACGGTAATGTGCTGCATCGCTTCCTCGCCACTCAGATAGGGCACGGCATCCTTCCGGTTCGGCGGGGTGAGATCCACTGGAGGCAGGTTGTCGTCCTTGATCTGATAGTCCCTGCCCTGAGCCGCTGCCCACACCGCGCGGTCGCGGTTGGCGGTGAGGACATCCCGCTGGGCCAATTCCTGTCCGAGGATGGTGGCGTTGTCGACGCCTTCATATTTGATGCGGGACCGTCCGCCAAAAATGTTATACTGGTCCACCGTGCGGTAGCGGTGGTGCCATTGGGTGTTTTTCTCCACCACCGCAGCCCGGATCTTTTCCAAAGCCGCTTCCTTCACATCCGCAGCGGCCTTGCCGAAGAGCGCTTCAAACTGCACGGGAGCCAAGGCGCGGTCCCCGGTTTCCGTGAGGTGAATCCCATTGAGGGTCAGCCGCTGCGGGGATTTCGCATAAAGATCAAGGGAGGCATGATACAAGTCCAC
>JAYUWQ010000826.1:0-3111 GCA_043753485.1 bacterium | reverse complement strand
CCTATCATGGCGGCACCGAAAGCAGCGGGGTGGTCACCTTCCACCAGTCAGCCCTGCCGGATCTGAAGGGGAAACACGTCATTCTCCTCGACGACATTCTGGATACCGGGCGGACCCTGGAGGCCATCCGGAACCGCTTTGTAACAGAGGCCGGAGCCGCCAGCGTGAAGCTGTGCGTCCTGCTGGACAAGAAAAAAGAACGGCCCTGCAAGGTGACGGCGGATTATGTGGGTTTCCAGATCGGCGATGAATTTGTGGTCGGCTACGGTCTCGACTACAAAGGCCAATACCGGAATCTGCCTTACATCGGCGTGCTCAAGGAGTCGGCGATCCAGCGTTTGGCCTGAGCTTTCCCTGACATGTCCTCCGAATCCAATCCTGCTGCCCTCCGGGTGCTTTTTTTCGGCCACCTGCCGCATATCACGGAATGTCCGCAAACAGAGTGGCCTTTTAAGGAGGCCACCACCGTGGCGGACTTGATGGAATCGTTGTATCAGAAATGGCCGGGCCTGCGCGCCTCGGACGCCAGCCTGCGGGTGGCGGTGAATCTGGAATACACCGGCCGCAGTGCCTTGATCCCGCCGGGGGCGGAAGTCGCGGTGATGCCGCCTGTGCAGGGCGGCTGATTATCCGAAAAGCTTATGATAGGCCCCGCCTTCGTTCAGGGTGGGCCGTTCCGGACGGCCCTTGTATTTGTAGATCAGATCCATGTTATCCAAACCGAGGGCTTCAAGGATGGTGGCGTGGAGATCATGGACGTGGAGCCGTTGGTCGACCGCATGGAGTCCGAGTTCGTCAGTGCTGCCGATGGTTTGACCGCCTTTGACGCCGCCTCCTGCCATCCACATGGTGAAACCGGTGGGGTTGTGGTCGCGGCCATCGCCTTTTTCACTCTGGGGGGTGCGGCCGAATTCGCCGCCCCAGACGACGAGGGTGGAATCCAGCAGACCACGGGCTTTGAGATCGCGCAGCAGGCCGGCGATGGGTTGGTCGACACTGCGGCACAGGCCGCTGTGGTTTTCCTCCATCTTCGTGTGGGCATCCCATTTGCTGCCGGCCCCGCTGTAGAGCTGGACGAAGCGGGTGCCCCGTTCCACCAGACGGCGGGCGTGCAGGCACATACGGCCAAAGGTTTCGGTGGCCTTGGTATTGAGGCCGTAAAGTTCCTTGGTGGCGTCGGTCTCGCTGGTGAGATCGACCGCCTCCGGCGCAGTAGCCTGCATCCGGTAGGCAAGTTCATAGGAGGCGATGCGGGCCTCCAGTTCCGACTGTTCCGGATGCTGGTCGGCGTAGGTGCGGTTGAGCCGGTTGAGGAAGGCGAGCCGGCTTTCCTGACGCGGGGTGGTGACACCGGCCGGGGTATTCAGATGGGGAATGGGTTCCGCTCCGGAAGTCAGGCGCACCCCCTGGTAAGCGGCGGGCATGAACCCCGCACTCCAATTGCGCGGGCCATTGATCACCGGGCTGGGGTTGTCCTGCAGGACCACGAAGGCCGGCAGGTCCTGGTTTTCCGTGCCCAGACCATAGCTGACCCACGACCCGAGCGAGGGACGTCCGGCGAGGGTACTGCCGGTATTCATCTGGCAGACCCCCGAGGAGTGGTTGACCCCATCTGCCCAGCAGGACCGGATCACCGCGATGTCATCCACACATTTGGCCAGTTCCGGCAGCCAATCGCTTACCCAAATGCCACTTTGTCCATGCTGGGCGAAGGTGCGTTTGCAGCCCAGCAATGGGCTGCTGAACTCTCCCATGGCCGTGATGACGCGTTTGAAACTGTCGGGGATCTGTTTTCCG
Organism: bacterium; assembly: GCA_043753485.1. GTDB lineage: Bacteria > Verrucomicrobiota > Verrucomicrobiia > Verrucomicrobiales > V1-33 > CAIZWU01. The sequence goes on along the minus strand of JAYUWQ010000826.1, from coordinate 1,314 downwards.
GCGAGGCGGTTCAATTCCGGTTTCGGATCGAAAAGGTCGATATGGCTGGGCCCGCCTTCCATGAAGAGAAAAATGACGCTCCGGGCCTTGGGCACACGCTGGGGCAGCGGCAAAACCGGCGCGGCGGCCGCGGGCTGAGTGTGGAGCAGATGCGTCAGAGCCAAAGTGCCAAATCCGGCCCCCGCCTGCCGCAGGAAGTCGCGGCGGGTGCGGGTGAAATGGATGTTGCCGCAATTCATGGAGGTGGGTGAAACCAAGGACTGATACCGCTACGACCGGCCCTGCGCAACTTTTCCACAATTCCACTATTCCGGTGGACCCGATCTGAATCTGCCCTAGGTTTCCCGTAGAGATGTATTCCGAGGACAGCATTCAATACGCGCTGGAAACCACCGAGGTGCTTCATGAGCCGGACCGGCGCATCGATACCTTTGGCACCACCAGCTTCCAATTTCACCTCATCAGCGAACTGATGGATGACGTGCAGCAGGTCCGCGTCCGGAGCGGCCAGATCCATGCCCAGCGGCCCACCATCCTGAAACCCGAACCCTACGCCGATCTGGAATTTGAGGGTTTTGGGGAAGGCGCTTCCGCCTTTGCCCAATGGATGAAGGAACGGATGAGCCAGACCAATGCCGCGCTGCTCCAATACGGCTTCTCCTTTAAAAAAAGCGATGTCACAGAATCGCTGGTGCACGATCCGCTGCCGGTCGTCACCGAGCGGGTCCTCGCGGAGATCGGGACCTCCGGCAACCCCCTGACCGCCGTGATCCTCGGCGTGGATGATACCTGGGAGATCTGCCTCCTCAAGTTCACTCTCGAGATGATTCATAAGTCGCACAAGATCAATCTGTTCGATTTCAAACGCCGCGGCCTGCTGTAGGCTCCCCGCTAATCTGCGCCAGCGGACAGAGTTCCCTGTGCCTCCTCAGCAGAGTCAAGGCCGTCGGGCGGACTGCGAGGCATCCCGGAGCGCCAACTATCGCGAAAGCCGGATGCGGGGATGAGGCACCTCCGGGTCAAAGAGCGGCAGGGCGATGAGGGGACCATGCCCCCACTCTCTGCTCTGCTGGCCCCGTCATCGCCCTGCCGCTCCCACTGCCCGCCGCGCTCCGGAGTGGGGTCCGGGGGCGGGAGGAGGCTATCGTCGGGCCGGGAGACAGAGGGTCATTTGCCGGCAGCAGCCGGACCGGCCAACGGTTTTTTGGAGTCCGGGATCCTGCCGCGGACGGCATCGGAGATTTTTTCCAGCAGCAGAAGGGGCCTTACGGCGGACGACCAGTAGGTTCATCCTGCTGGCTTTGTGGACCCTTC
>JAYUWQ010000825.1:0-7968 GCA_043753485.1 bacterium | reverse complement strand
CTGCCGCGCTGGTGACCTCCATGCGGATGCTGGACGGATTTCCATCCCACCAGTCGGCATCAGGATTGGTGTCATTTGTGAGGAATGGGTTGGAGCTATCGAAGAAATCGAAACTATCACCCCGGTTGTTGCCCTGCTCCAGATCGAAGCGGCCATCGGCCTGCTCCAGCGAAACCTCATAATGGCTGGATGACGTCATCTGCTGGTTGTCATTCCCATTGATGGTCTCATCAATATGCCAGGCGATGATGCCCTTATCCAGGGCTCCCGTAGTCCATTTGTCCCCGGTGCCACGGTTTTCGAATAGAAAATACTCGGCCGCTTTGCCGGGTTTTCTGATCCGGTAGCCCACATTGCCGGTCGAGGGCAAAGCGGCGTCCAGGAGCGATCCCGGCGTCAGATCCGTGATGTTCCCCCAACCGGAAACCCCTTTCAGGTATAGATTGATCGGCGCGGGCGTGCGGCCTCCATTCTGGAAGTTGCCCGAACCCATCAGGCAATGCTGGCCAATGCCTTCGGAATCGCCATTGGAGGGGTCAGTGTCATAGAGATCCGGGTAGTCCAACAGCAGGTGGCCGAGCTCATGGATAAAGGTTCCAATCACCGGACTGGTGTTGGCCTGATTGGTGATCTGATACCGCTGGATATAACGTGGGGCGCCGGCAGTGCCGACATTGATCCCCGAGGACAGAGTCCAGGCGTGCGGCCAGAGCCCCTTGGCCCAGTTGCCGGAATCCGGTCCGGCAAAGAGCAGGCTGGTGGCTAGCACCCGGTTGCTTGCGTCCACACTCAAGCCTGAAAAGTTGAAGCCATCGCCTTTCAGTTTGTTGATGGCATCGGTCACCAACAACCGGCCCGCCTGCCCGGAATCCGGCCGCACCGTCTGGTTGGTGGGGTAGTCTGAATAGTTATAATAACTCCGCGGACGGGGCATGGTAACCACTGCAGTAACCACTTGGGTCAGGGTCAGTGCCCCGTTCGATTGATCTTGGAAGTAATCTTTGACCGATCCGGTGTTTCCATCATCACTGTAGCCCGTTTCATTGGACCAACGTTCCATCTTGGTCCGGTTGGTGGGGAAACTCACGGCGTCCTGGGCAGGTGTGGACGGATCATCCGGGAATTGGACCAGAATCGTCAGACCGGCCTGGGCTCCCACCAATGGGGCAGGCTGGATTTCGGCATCAGCGGTCCGCAAGGAACCCTCCTGTTTGGATTGACTGGCCTGGCGGACTCTCGACTGCCATTTCGCGGCCCGGTCCGGGGCATACTCCTCAATCATGGCGCGGCGCTTGGCCTGGATTTTTGCCGGATCGTCTGACAGTTGAGGAAGCAGGCCTGGTGGCACTTTTTGCTCGGCTGCCACTCCGGTGGAAATCAAACTCACGCCATCCGGGCCTATCTCCGCGTAAAACCAGGTCTGGGAGGCTTCATCAAAAATGACAGTGTAGCCCGCCTCCGTGGTGGTCCGCCCATAAAATTCATCGCCGAAAACCTTGAGAGCCAGCTCCCTGCCATCCGGTTGGCGCCAAACCGTGGACAATCCCTCCGGCGGATAAGGTGCCGCATCCACCGGGAGCACCGCGGCCAGCCAACAGGCCGCCACAGGGATGAGCCGTCGCCATGAACCAGACAATTTTAACGGGGGGAGCGTTTTCATAAAACAGAACCGGAAGCCCCTCGTAAATCAGGCAATCCGGGTTGGAGCAGTCACTACATTAGCAGCCAGAATCTGCATAGCAGATTTTTCCAGAATTTTCAGGACATTTGGAAGGCTCCATGCCTCCAGCCGAGGCATGATTCAGTGAATCCGGAACCGGACTTTCACCCGGGGGTCTTTCCACAAGTCATCCGGACTGATACTGCGGTTGTTGTAGGGAAATTCGATTCCGGCTTTATGGAAGGCTTCATAAACCAGCTCGGAGCAAATGTATTTCCGGTCCCGCGACTTGCGTCCGATGCCGAAGGCAATGCGCACCGCAATCCGCAGGATTTCCCAGTTGTCGTAGGGTTTGGTCAATTGATCCATACCGAAGCTGATGGCTTTTTTCAGGGCTTCCGGAGCAGCCCCGGGCTCCAACTCCGCCACAAACATCCGGCCCCGGTAAGGTTTCCGCCGGCCGTGATAGTCCCGCAAGTATTTGGACAGCGGGGCGATACGCACTCCGATCATGGTTTCGCTTTCCAGAATGAAAATACGGTCCAGAAAATCATCACGGTAGATCATGCCCACATGGCTCCACACCGATCGGGTGAATCGGCGGATCAGTTTGCTGAAGAAATAGGTGCCGGAGCAAAAGACCATATCCCCTGTACGGAGACTGCTCCGGATTTCCTCGTAGGATACCGGTGGGCGGCTGGAAAGCTCAGGAATCGTCAGTGGTTCTGCCATGTTTTTGATCAGAGTGAAATCTGGAGCAAACGGAAGAGTGCCCGTCCCTCAGGGAATCGGGTGACCCCGGGCCGCTTCCCATATTCCATACCAATCCTCCCGGGAAAGCGCCAATTGCGACGCCCCGGCAGCGGCCCGCACCCTCGCCGCTTTTGCCGTCCCCAGCACCGGCATGGGATGCGACGGATGAGCCATGATCCAGGCCAGCACCAATTGATCAATGGCGGCTCCACCATAGCGGCCTGACATTTCCGCGCAGGCCACCCGCAGACGCCCGGCCGCCGCCTCTTCCTCGTCAAAAACCCGCCCGCCCGCCATCGGGGACCACGCCATGGGACGCACCCGTTTTTCCTGGCACTGGTCAAAAACCCCATCCAGGATGGGTTCCATATGGAAGGGATTGAACTCGACCTGGTTGGTCACCAACGGCTGGTCCATCCGGCTGCTGAGCGCCGCGAATTGGCTGGCGGTGTAATTGGAAACCCCGGCACTGCGGATCTTGCCTTCCTTCACCAACTGATTCAAACCGGCGGCAGTTTCATCAATGGAGGCGATCCAGTCCGGACGGTGTACCAGAAAACAGTCCAGCACCTCCACGCCCAGCCACCGCAGGGATTTTTCCGCGCTCTTCACCAACCGGGCCGCGGACCCATTGTAGTGGGCGAATCGACGGTCCGGGTGAAACGCATTCGGCACATAAATCCCCGCCTTGGAGATAATCTCCATGCGGGATTTTACCCCCGGATCCAGGGCGAGGGCGGCTCCCACCAATTCCTCCACCCGGTAGCCCCCGTAGATTTCGGCGGTATCAATTGTAGTGATGCCGCAGTCGAGACAGACTTTGAGCAGTTCCAGCAGCGCCCCCGGCGTGGCTGTCAGCGGATCGTCCAACAACCGCCACGTGCCGAAAGCGAGAGCTGAAAATTCCGGCGAGATCTGGTGCAATTTGATGCGGTTCATGCCGCCCAGCATAGCGGGATTTCGCCGCTGTCACGGGACAAATTCACCGGCCGGCTCCGGAAAACCCGGGATCGTCCTGCAAAAAGCTCCCAAGGTGCTCCCGCTGAAACCGCGCCAGGTCCCAACGTTCCACCAGAATGTCAGGACCATCCGGCTGCGCTGCACGATAAACCCACGCCATGTCTGCCACCCCACCGCCCACGGAAACGGCCACCTCCACCCGTTCATAAAAGTGGCCTTCAAATGCATCCAGCCGCGCCACCGCCTCAGGGCTGAGGTCCGAATACAACACGCCCTCTGTGCGCTCCCCCATGGCCTTCACCAATGCCGGATAAGTCTGTCCGCGGATCTCCCTCGCCGCGTGATCTGCCAGCGATGCGGGCTGCCCTGCTCCGGACAAGCCGGTGACGCGTTCCCACACTTCGGGAAACATCAGGGAACCGTAGGTGAAAAGATTCATGTCTGGAAAAACGACGCGGACATCAAAGACCAGCCGAAGCCACCGGCCCGGGGATAATATCCACCTTCGCCCCCTTGCCCACCGTATCGTAAAGCCAGGCCACATCCACGGATCGCATCCTGACACAACCGTAGCTGGCGGGTGTGCCCAGCTTGTGTTCTTCCGGCGTCCCGTGGATGTAGATGTAGCGCGAATAGGTGTTTTGGTTGTGGGTTTCGAGGCCCTTCAGCCACAGAATGCGGGTGACAATGGGATCGCGCCCCGGCGCATTCACCGGCACGATCTCGCCGGTGGGCCGGCGGCTCTTGAACTTCATGCCCATAGGCTGCCCTCCCCCAATTTTCTTGGCCACCGCATGACGCCCCAAGGGCGTGAAATTGGTCTTCCCGGAACTACCGAGGCCGAACTTGGAGGTGCTCACCGGAAACTGCGCCAGAGGTTTGCCCTGATCCAACACCACCATGCGCTGCTCCGCCACACTGACCACCATCCGGTGACGGGTATCCGCACAGGAATTGAACAAAAATACCGCCATCGCCGCCAACAGAATCGCTTTCATGGGATGAATTAACACCGGTGCCCCCGCCTGTCCAGAGGCGCAGCTCCATCCTATCCGGGGTTTTAAAAGCTTTCACTCACACCCGTCACCCGCTAAAAACGCTGACATTATCCATCCAAAGACTGCTCTTTCCCCCATGAAGCTTCTTTCCCATGCCGCCGTCCTGATTGCTTCGGCCGCCGTCGGTTATGCCGCTTTGACCCTGATCCAGCAGACTTCCGGGACATCATCCGGCGGATCAACCGATGCCACCCATCGCGCGGCCCCGGCTTCAGCCCCGACGGCCTCCTCCCCCCTGCCTCCTGAACTCCCTGCCGCCACCCAGGCCACCGTAAGCGCCCTCGCAGCCCAAATCCGTACCGCCCTGGTCCTGCAGGGCATCGACCCTGAATGGGCCGATGATCTGGCGGCTGGCGACCCCTCCGGATTCCCTGCCCTGCTGGAAAAGCTCTCCTCCGTTTCAGGCAATCAAAAAGCGACCCTCTCCAGCATCCTGTTGGCCCGCTGGGCGGCGCTCGATCCCCTCGGGGGGGCCGCCTTTCTTAAATTCAAAAACGACGAAGAAAACCTTTCCGCGCTCTTCCGGGAATGGGGCCAGATCGACTTCGGCAGGGCCGCCGCCACGGCCACGGAATACGGCGCCAAATGCGTCCGCCGCACCCTTCGTGAAAAAGCCCGCCTCGATCCCGCCGGATTCCTCACCTGGGCCAGGGATCACCCCGGCATCAATCCCCTCGCTCTCTTCAACTCCGGTCCGGGGGAAAACAGTGAAGCCCTGCAACGCCTCTCCGAACTGGACCCCGACCGTATGCTGGCGTGGTCCAAACTCGTCCCCGAAGACCAATGGAACGGGGATTTCCCCAACACCTTCGCCGCCCACCTCGCCAAACGCAGCCCGGAGGAAGCCATTGCCTGGGCCAAATCCCTCACCAATCCCACCCGCTCCCAGTCCGCCCTCTGCGGAGCCGCCGGAGCCCTCGCCACGACGCAACCGGACCGCGCCCTCGCCCTGCTGGCGGAACTGCCCGCTCAAAGCGATTATGAGATCCGGGGACTTTATCCTGCCATTCTGGCAAAATTAAACCTGGTTGATCCTGAGAAGGCGATGGCCGTCGCCAAGACCTTTCCACCCGGCGACATCCGCAATGAGATCCTGAGCCGCACCATGACCGCGTTGATCAAACAGGACCCCGCCCGGGCTTTTGAGATCAACGATTCCCTCGGGCCGGAAGCCGGTGCGGCGTTAATGTCCAATCTGCTCTTCTGCACCAGGGATCCTGACGAGGCACGCCGCATTCTCGACGCGGCCCCTGGCGCGGGTGAATCGTCCTTCCGGAAGGAAGCAACCCGATCTGCCCTGCTCATCTGGCTGCAAAGCGATCCCTCCTCCCTGGGGGCCTATCTGAAGGACCGCATGGAGACGCCCCTGCTCAGCGGTCTGAAGGCAGATTTGCAAAAAGGCCTGGCCTTGCTGGCCCTGCAAACCGGCCAACCCACTGAAGCAGGTCTCATGGCCGCGGTTGGCCTCGATCCAAAATTCACGGTGGAGGCCTTGCTGGAGACCGACCCGGCCCGTGCGGCGGTGGAGATGGAGCAGGTGCATGATGCGGCCAGCCGGAAACAAACTGCCGGGGATCTTGCCAGGGCATGGGTCGCGAGGGATCGCGGCGATGCGCTCGAGTGGGCCACTACCCTGACTGAACCGGCGGAGCAAGCCGCCGCGTGGCAGGCAATCGCCGGTCATTGGCTGGGAGAAGATTCCCACCAGGCGTCCGAATGGATCGCCACGCTTCCACCCGGCACGGGACGCGATGCTGCCGTCCTGACCATGGCCAGGCACATCCAGACCACGGATCCGGATCTCTCGTGGAAATGGGCCCTGACGCTGGCAGACCCAGGTTTAAAAACCACGACTCTTCAGGAAGTCGCCCGGCAATGGAGCCGGAAGGATGCTTCCGCCGCCCTGAGCGCTTTGGAAAACAGTAGCCTCACCGCAGCAGAGCGCAGGAGCCTGCTGGAAACACCGCCCCAGCCTTCGGCAAAATAGTCACGCCCAATACAGACCATTGCCATGAGATCCCCTCTCCCATTCCTTAGCATGGCCGGACTGGCCGCCGGGGCCATGACCGCGTGGCTGGCTCCTCTCCAACGCCCCAGGCCCGGCACAATGATCACTGTGGTGTCAGGACCAGTCTCCGCCAACCCTGACACGGCAGAAGCATCCTCCAAAAACAGCGGCATTTTGGCATCCTGGGCAGCCCTTCAATCCTCACAACTTTCAGGACTGCCGCGTCGTTTGGCCCTGGCGGCCCTCGTTGGCAAAGCCACTTCTGCTGAGATTCCGGATTTGCTCAAATTCACCGACCGGGATCCCGCGATGCGTGAGCTGCTGCTGCGCCGGTGGGTTGAACTGGATCCCACGGCCGCTTCGGACTGGCTGGCTCCGCGGATGAGCGGTCTGTCGAATGGACCGGATGAACATGCGGAGGATGTGACCATTGTGTTCAGTGCCTGGGCGGAACGTGATCCGGCTGCCGCCATTGCGAAAATCAGAGCCAATGCCGGCAAGGTGCATGGCATTGGTCCAAATCTCCTCGTATTGAACCGCCTGATGGAAACGGATTTGGCGGCCGGCATCAGATTTGGTGCCCTGACCGAATCGGTGGAGAGCGCCGTCGGAGTCATCTGGAATCCCGGCAGCTACGATTGGGTGCAGAAAAATCCGGCTAAAACGGCGGAGTTGCTCAGCGCCCTTCCTGCCGGAGAATTCCGGGACGTGAGCTTGCGGAAAACCATCGCGGCATTGGCCAAAATTGACCTGCGTGGCGCCATCGCCCTTCAGCAGAAATTTCCCGATCTGGCCGGTTTGGCGCACGGCCAGGGAGCAACCTGGCGGGCGGACTTTTTTGCCCAATGGGCGAAAGAAGATCTCGCCGGGATGACGGCCTTTGTGAACGACAAAGCCGGCGGCGAGACCCGCCAGGACATGAAGGAAGCCATCGCCAAAAACCTTGGCGAAAAGGAACCGGAAAGTGGTCTCGCGTGGGCGGCGGAGAACTTGAGCGGCGACCGGCGCCATGACGCGGTGAAGGAAATCCTGACCCGGCTGGCGAAGGATAATCCGGAAGGAGCCCTTCGTTATCTGGATTCCATGCCCGAGGGCTCAGCGCTCAACCGGGCCGTGGAAACCTTCAGCGAAACAATCCCCGCCGATGATTTCGCAGGTCTCCTGTCGAAAGCCAATTCCCTTCCGGAAGGGGCCGCCCGCCAGAGCCTGACCGCCAAGGCGTATGAAAAATGGTATCAAAAAGAGCCGGCGGCCCTGCTGCAAAACCTCGCCAAACAAGATCCCGGGAGTCTCCCGCCCGGCATCTGGGGAAGCCTCGGCCAACAAACCGGAAGCATCGCCGAGGGCGTGCAGCGGCTGGAAACCATTCCACCGGAATCGTCCCTGGAATTCGTCAGGAATCTCTGCCAAAACAATTTCGGAATGAACGATCCTTTGGAGAAAATGACCAGGGCCGTCGATGAATTCAAATCACCCGGACATCGCGCCGCCGCGATCGAGGCGTTATCCGACCGGTATTGGTGGCGCGG
>JAYUWQ010000824.1:0-7987 GCA_043753485.1 bacterium | reverse complement strand
CAGGGTAAAGGTGCCGCGGCTGGTGAATGGTCCGCCGGGAGCCGATGCCGTCAGGATTTCCACCAGTCGGCTGCCCCGGCTGTTCAGGGTAGTTCCCTCGTTGTAGTTCCAGACATGCAGGGAAGTGAGGTCCACATTCGATCCCAGATCCCAGGTGATATCGGCGGGGAGGGGATCATTGGGGGAAAAGCTGGTCCCATTGCTCAGCCACATGTTCCCGTCGGGGATAATGCCATGCTGGCGGCCCGTCAGGCCGGAGCCATTGACGGTGTGCGCGGCGGCCCGGTTGAAACCCGTGGTGACCTGTGAGGAAAAGCTCGAGGTGCTGACTCCGGTGACCTCCGTTTCCAGCGGGGCGGCCGCAGCGGTCTGATTGCTGAAGGCGTAATGGTGCCAGGTGCTTGCGGCGTTGTAGGGCAGGAAATCGAAGGTGATGCTCCCGCTGGCAGGAGCGGCATAACGATAACTCAGCACCAGGCCGTTGCCGCTTCCGGTGGCGTTTTCATCACAGAGAAACCCGCGCCCGGTATCCGACGGGGTGATTGTCATCAACCGGTCGCCGGGGCCGCCGTATCCGACGGTATAACAACGCATCACATAAGCCTGGCCGGGGGTCAGACCGGTCAGGGTAAGGCGTGACTTTCCATTGTCGGAGGCTCCATAGAAGAATTCGGTGCAGAGTTCCCGGCTGCCGCCAGGGTTGGGCAGGTTGTTGGCTCCGTTGTTGCCCAAGGCCCCGTCGGCCCCGGTCAGGGACCAATTGGTGCCGCTGCGCACGCCCTCCCCAGGGGCTTCGAACGTCACCCCGTTGATGGTGCTGAAAGAGCCGCCGCGGTTGAGGCCGATCTTGTGGGTGTAGGTGTTGCCGGAGGCGATCCCGGAATCCGCATCACCGGTCCAGACGGCCTGGTTCCAGACGCCGCTCAATGGCGCCGGCGGGCCGGGGGCATAAAGCCGGGCGCCGCCAAAGCCGAAAAATCCGGCACCGGTCTGCCAGGGGGCGGCGTTGTCGTTGTAACCGGAAGTTTTCCAGGCGGCTCCGGGGTCATTGCCGCTGTTGTTATACCGCCAGTTGCTGGTGAGGGTGACCGGGGTGCTGGTGAGCGGTGCGGGAGGGGGCGCGAAGTTTACCGCTCCGGGCGTGCCCCCGGTTTGAGGGCTGAAGGTCCAGGCCGTCTCCTGGGCGGAGTTTCCATCCCCGCTGCGCTTGCTCAGGGTGGCGCCGGAGCCGTCCGGCGGCACGGGCCAGCCGCCGCTGTCGCCATAGGTGATCTCGTCCATGATCCGGTCGTTGTTGTCCCGCAGGCGCAGGGTTTCGCCGCTGTTGTTCAACTGCCCGGTCCATGGCCCGAGGGCGCCGGCCAATCCGCTGGCGGCGGGGTTGGCCGAAACGATCAGATAGCCTTTTCCGGGGATGATGGTCCCGGCCGGAAAAACATATTCCACCCCGGACGAAATCCGCCATCCTGAGAGATCCACATTCACCCCGTTCTGGTTATGCAGTTCCAGCCATTCCACTCCCGGACCGGCCGGATGGTAGTTCAGTTCGTTGAAGGTGACAACGGTATCGTAGCCGGCGGCCGCAGAAACGGCCGTCAGCAGGACACCTGCAAGCAGGGCTCTGATCATGGGGGAGACGAGGGGTTGGGGGCAGGCGAAAGGCGGTGCTTTTACCCGGAGAGCTTTTTTTTAGACAGCGGTTTGAAAAAGGGGAAGTCATTTGCACCCCTGGCCTGCACAATGCCGCCAAAAGGGCCTTCCAGGAGGCGTGTTCCCTTCGGAAAAGCGGCCTCGCTTGGAGGGAATTTGTATTTTTTAAAGTTGGCTTTGAATTGCTGGGAAAACTTGACCCGGAAGGCCGTATTCCCCCAGTCTGCTTAGCCTCCTCTTAATATTTACCGCCGCCTGTGGCACCCCCCCCATGAAAACAAGGTCCTATTCCCTTTGTCTCACCACCAGTCTCTTCGTGAGTCTGCTGCCGATCCTGCCCTGCGCCGCCCAAACCATTCCCAACCCTGGTTTTGAGGCCGACGTTTTCACCGTCTTCCCGGGGTATGTTTCCGACAATGCCCCCATCACTGGATGGACGGGGAATTTCCCGAACCGTCATGGGCTGAATCCCTCGGGGGGAAGCCCCTTTGCAGATAATGGGATCATTCCCGAAGGCGCCCAGGTGGCCTTTATTCAAAGCGATTCCTTCGACTCCACTTTGCAGACGACCATCTCGGGCCTGACCTCCGGGCAGACCTACCAGATCACCTTCCGGGCCAACGCCCGGACCGCCAATGTTCCCGCGCTGAGGTTGCTGATCAATAACAATTTATTGATCGCTTCCAACGTCACCCCAGTGGGCGTGGGCAATCCCTACCGTTGGGTTTCCGCCTACTTCACGGCGACCGGCCCCACTGCGGCCCTGACCGTGAGCAATGCGGCGGGAGGAGACAACACTCTGGTCATTGACGACTTCACCATCGCTCCCACCACCAGTCCATGGAGCTATACCGCGTGGACCGATGCAGCCACCACCGGGGTGGACTCCGGCTACATTTACACGCATGCCTTCAACTTTGGATCCGGGGCCAGCTTCCGGATCAATGACGTGCCGTTCACCGGGATCGCCGGCGGCAATCCTGCGGTTGCGGGAAAACTGACCACCAGTGGATTTCCGGCGGTTTTGCCCAATGATCCGAATTTGCTCAATGATGCCAACGCCCTTGACGATGGCAGCCGGACCATGGCCACGGCCTTCCTCTACAATGGTTTTCCCGGGAGTGTCACCTTGTCTGGATTGACCCCTGGAAAAAGCTATAAACTTTCCCTGTTTTCCGTGGGTTGGGAGGAGGTAGGAAACCGCTGGGCGACCTTCCGCTCCGGCAACGAACAGCGTTCCATTGATCAGGATGCATTTGACAACAATAACGGGGTCCGGGTCGATTACACTTATACCGCCGATGCCACCGGATCCTTGACGGTTCTGACCCAGCCCATCTCCGGAAATTCCTTCCACCTCTATGGCATCGCCAACCGGGAGGCGGCGCTCTCTCCTGTCCCTATCATCACGGAGCAGCCGGCCCGCGCTCTCGGTTTCGTCGGCGGCACGGTTACCTTCAGCGCACGGGCCGCCGGGGCTCCGACGCTGACCTACAAATGGTTCCGCAATGGAGTCGAAATTCCGGGAGAGACCAGCACAACACTGACCCTCAATGTCACCAGTGCCGCCACCCAATCTGGTTTTTATACCTTCCGCGCCACCAACGGGACCAGTTCCTCTTTGAGCAATGCGGCCTTCCTCGAGGTTTATGCTCCTGTGGCCGGAGCGCTTTTCAGCACCGGAGTCGATGCCACTGGGGTGCTGCTTGCGCCAACCGAGATCGATCCCCACTACACCCTGGTGGAGAATCCGGACAATATTGGCGTCACCGATGCCTTTGTTCAGGAGGCCATCCCCAGCCCGCCATGGGTGGCGAATTCTCTGACTTCATCCTGGATCGGACCTCGTGCAAATACCGCAGGGGCGGCAGGTCCCGATCCGACCGTTTACCTCTACCGCACTGCCCTCGATTTGACGGGCAAGCCGACCAACGGCATTATTACGGGCAGTTACGCCACAGACAATCTTGGCCAAGCCATCAAAGTGAACGGAACCACGGCCACCGGAGTGCCGCAAGGAACCAACTTTGGGGTCCTTGCCCCTTTCAGGATCCGGGCAGAGAGTTTGCCTGCCGCGACGCTGACCGCCGGAGTCAATAACCTGGATTTCGAGGTGGTGAATGCCGGGGCTGGATATACAGGCCTCCGTGTTGAAGACTTGGCCTATTCGGTCGTCCCCACCGGGATTGCTCCGGTGGTCATCACCCCTCCTGTCGGCGGCACGGTTGTCACCGGCTCGTCGGTGACCCTCAGTGTCGAGGCTTACGGAAGTGCCAATCTGAGCTACCAGTGGACGCGCAATAACACAAACCTTGCGGGGGCAACCGCCTCCACCTTCACCATCGGAAGTTTCTCGGCCGCCCAGAATGGCGATTACGCGGTCAAGGTGACCAATCCTAATGGCAATGTCACCAGCAGCATCGCCACCCTGACGGCATCCAATGTCCCTCCAAATATCACCGCGGATCCGGTCAGCGCGGACGTGGCGGTGGGCGAATCCATCACCTTCTCCTTCACCGCGGAAGGCAGCACTCCCTTCACCTATCAGTGGAGCCTGGGGAATACCGATATCCCTTTGGCCACCGGATCGACCTACACGGTCAGCTCCGCGACCCGGGCCAATGCCGGAACCTACAAGGTCAAGGTGACCAATGCCTACGGCGACGACACCAGCGCCGTGGCGACTCTGGGGGTGTTTGATGCTATTCCCGGAATTTATAACACCGGGGTGGATGACACCGGGGCGGCCCTTGCGGACAGTGACTTCGATCCACACTACATCCTGCAGATCAATCCCGGTGGAACGGACCAGGTGCCGGCCACGGTGCATAGTTCCACGGTCTTCCCGATCGTGGCGGGTCCCTGGTTGGCGAACAATGGCAGCTCCAAATGGATTTCTCCTCTGACGGATTCCGTCTCGGCTTCGGGTCTGGCCTTCGATGGTGGAGAAGGGCCGGGAACCTTCGTTTACCGGACCACGGTGGATCTCACGGCATTCTACCTACCGTCGGTTAAAATCACCGGCGGCTGGGCGACGGACAATCTGGGGCCAGCTCTCCGCGTGAATGGGACAGCCACCGGTTTGGTCAACACGGCGCAATTCCCTGCGCTGACCAGCTTCACGATTTCGCTGGCCAATGCTGCTTTTGTTCAGGGGGTCAACACCATTGACTTCCTCGTGCAGAATCAGGATGCCACGGCCGGTTATACCGGCCTGCGGGTCGACCAGTTGCGTGCCCTCGGAAAACTCCTCCCGCCGATGCCTCCCCTCACCATTACCCTGAACGGCAGTGGTCAGCCCGTGATCAGCTTCACCGGGGTGGCCGGCACCAGTTATCCGATCCAACGTTCCACAGAACTCTCCTCCGGCTGGTCTGAGATTGCCACAGTCGTCGCCGGCCCCGGCGGCGCCGTGCAATACACGGACGCCAATCCCCCTGTTGGCCGGGCCTTCTACCGCACCGCCATTCTGGTGCCTTGAGTCCGGATCTGACCCAGTCCGCCCGGCTTGGTGTTTGGCTCCATGGGAGTCAGCGCCGCCGGGCCGGATGGCCGTGACACCCTGACCCAAGCTGGAACCGGGCTGTAAAGAAATTGGCGGGACCCGGCAGCCGTGGAATGCTTTGGGTTGTGTGGGAGCGGTTTCAGTCCAACAGAACTCTTTCGCCCATGCCCGTCACCTTCCTTCACACTGCCGACTGGCAACTGGGGAAACCGTTTGCCGGGATTGCCGACCCGCAGAAGCGGGCGTTGGTCCAGCAGGAACGCCTCGCCGTGCTGGACCGGATCGCGGCCGCCGCCCACGAAGGCGGGGCGCAATTTATTCTGGTGGCAGGGGATTTGTTCGATTCCCCCCGCGCCACCAAGGCCACGGTGGCGGCCGCCTGCAGTGCCCTGGGCCGCATGGCGGTTCCGGTGCTGGCGATTCCTGGTAATCACGATCACGGAGGACCTGGCAGTATTTGGGAGCAGGAGTTTTTTAAACGGGAGTGTGGCGCGCTCGCGCCGAACTTCCGGATTCTGCTCACGCCGGAACCGGTCGAATTGGAACACGCGGTCATTTTCCCCTGTCCACTCCTGCGGCGGGCGGAATCGATTGATCCTACGGCTTGGTTGCGTGAGGAGGACTGCTTTGCGGAGGTGGCACCTGACAAAGCCCGCATTGTGCTGGCTCACGGCAGTGTTCAGGGATTTGGCGGGAGTACCGATGAGGAGGAATCCCCTGTCGGCAGCAACCGGATCGACCTCGGCCGATTGCCTTCCGGCAGCTTCGATTACATCGCTCTGGGCGATTGGCACGGCACCAAATCCGTGGCCCCGCACGCGTGGTATTCCGGCACACCGGAGCCGGACCGTTTTCCCAAGGGCGAAGCCAATGAACCGGGACACATCCTCCGGGTCAGCGCGGCGCGCGGGATTTTGCCGGAAGTGGAAAGGCTCGCCACCGCGCGGCTGCGCTGGCAGCAGATCGGGTGGATTTTCACGGAAGACAGTTCGGTGACGGCGCTGCAGCAGACCCTTTCCGGGTGCCTCGGACAACAAGCCGGCCGCGATCTCCTCCGTTTGGAATTGAGCGGCTCTCTGGGCATCGCCGCAGGTGTGGAGCTGCAGCTGTCCCTCGAGTCGTGGGAGGCCCGGCTGCTCCGGCTCAAACTTACGGACCTCACCACCACCGCTCCCTCTTCCGGTGAACTTGCTGCGCTGACCCAGCGGGCCGGTGATCCCCTGATTTCCCGGGTGGCCTCCCAGTTGGCCGGGGTGGCAGCCGGGGCGGGGGAAGACGCCATCATTGCCCGGCTGGCCCTGCGCGATCTTTATGCCCAGGTAGTGACGGACTAACTTTTCAGGAAACATGCGTCTGCTCTCCGCCACCGTCCGCGCCTACCGCCTGCACCAGGAAACCACGGTGGCCTTTGATCCGCACCGCACGCTGATCGGCGGGCGGAATGAAGCCGGAAAAAGCACCCTCGCCGAAGCGCTGCACCGCACCCTTTTTCTCAAGGCCAAGGGCAATACGACGGACCACCGGGCCATGAAATCCACCATCCATCCCGGGACCCCGGAGGTGGAGCTGTCGTTCCTCACCGGGGGCGTGGTCTATCAGTTGAAAAAACGGTTCGGCACCAGCGGCGATACCACCCTCACGCCTTCCCACGGCGCGGCCCTGACCGGCGAGGCCGCCGAGACGGAACTGGCGCGGCTGCTGGGCGTGGAGGCGGGGGCTTCCGGCAAGGTGGCCGTGGGGCAATGGTCGCATCTCTGGGTCTGGCAGGGGCAAAGCGGAGACGATCCCACCCCGCACGCCACCAGCCAGAAGGATAGCCTGCTGCATCGGTTGCAGACGCTGGGCGGGGCGGCCGCCATGCAATCGGAGCACGACAGCCGCACCGCCGCTGCCGTGGCGGTGGCCTACGAAGAGAGCTTCACCGCCACGGGCAAAGTAAAAGCCAATAGCCTGCTCGCCCAGGCGGAAGCCGCGGTGGAAGCCGCCCTGGCCGCTGAAACCCTGGCACGGTCCCGGGCGGCTCTCCTCGAGGAAAGCGTGCAGACGTTCTCCATGGCCGGTGAAGAACTCGACCGACTCGGACGCGATCTCACGGATCTGTCTGCGCAGCAGGATCAAGCGATCCGCCAGGATGCCCTGATCCGTCAGCGCCGGGAAGAAGAGGTCACCTTGATCAACGCGGACACAGCCGCTGCGGCAGGATTGCACACCCTTGAACAACAGGAGGCCCAGGTGGCGGGAATCCGGCAACAACTCACCGCCCTCGCCTCCGAACTCGCTCCGCTGGATGCGGCGACGGAAACCCTGACGGCTGGCCATGACGCGGCGCGTCAGACGGCCGAAGCGGCCGTGCGGGCCTTCGAAGCCGCCAGTGACGCTGCCGCCGGGGCCCGGCAGCAGCACGATCTGGCGCAGTCGTGGCTCCAGCAGCACGAAACCGCCGCCCGTCTCGCGGCCCTGACCCAGCGGGCCACCCAGGCGGCGGAGCATCAGGCGGAAACCGAAAAACTGCAGTTGGCGCTGGCCGCCCTGCCGCCGGTCGATGCCGCGGGTCTCGCCGTCCTTCAGAAATTGGACACCCATCAACACGCAGCGTCCGCGGCCCTCACGGCGATGGCCGCTGGGCTGGAACTCCTCGCTGCCGACGGCCCCGTGATGGTCGGGGGGAAGCCTCTCGCACCAGGGGAAACCCGGATCCTCACTGAAGAATCCGAGCTTCAACTTGGCGCCGCCTACCGGCTCCGCATCCGTCCCGGCGGAGGCACCAGTTTGGCGGAGGCGCGGGAAAAAGAACGGCAAGCCCGGCAGGAATGGCAGACGGCTTTGGAAAAA
>JAYUWQ010000823.1:0-3122 GCA_043753485.1 bacterium | reverse complement strand
AGCAGCAGGGCGGAGAGTTTCATCGGAGGATTTTAAGGGAGGGAGCCTGAGGTCCAGTCCTCCCATGCATCGCTGGACACGATACGCAGACCAGAGGGGAGTTTTTCCGTGCGGTTGGTGGCGCCGGACCACGCGGCCCGCCAAAAACCGGCATCTGGCCGGCAATAAAATCCACCACTCGCGGAAACCGGTCCTCTCTGATATCCCAGCCGGGAGGCCGCAGGACCGGGACATCCGGAAGTCCGTAGAAAGTTATCCTTGTGGGAAGGTCTCCTTCGTCTAAAAGCGGCCCATGACACTCCGCCTGCTCTGCCCGGTTCTCGCCCTTGGGGCTTCCGCTGTTTTCCTCCTTCCCACTTCCCCCACCACGGCGGCCGATGCCAAGGTGGCGGCGGCGAAAAAGAAAATCCTCTTCTTTTCCAAATCCAGCGGATTCGAGCATTCGGTGATTTCGTGGAAGAACGGCCAGCCCTCGTGGGCGGAAAAACAATTATTGGAACTGGGGACCAAAAACGGCTGGGAGTTTACCTTTTCCAAGGATGGCTCGCTCTTCAGTCCGGAGTATCTCAAGGGATTTGATGCGGTGCTCTTTTACACCACCGGCGACCTCACCAGCGAAGGCACTGACAAACAACCGCCCATGTCCGCCGCCGGCAAACAGGCGCTGCTGGATTATGTGAAGAACGGCGGCGCCTTCGCGGGCACCCACTCCGCCACCGATACCTTCCACACCGCCAACGAATCCAAAAAGGGGCCGGACCGCTACCTGAACCACGGAACCGGAGCCGACAGCTATGTCCGCCTGCTAGGGGCTGAATTCATCAAACATGGGGCCCAGCAGATGGCGAAGAATACGGTGATCAATCCGAAATTCCCCGGCATGGAAAAACTCGGAGCCAGCTTTGACCTGCATGAGGAATGGTATTCCCTGAAGGACTTCCGGGATGATGTGCATGTCCTCCTGCTCCAGGACGCGCCCGCCATGCAGGGCATCGACTATCAACGCCCGCCCTATCCCTCCACCTGGACCCGGAATGAGGGCAAAGGCCGGGTCTTCTACACCAGCATGGGCCATCGTGAGGATGTCTGGACCAATCCCCTCTTTCAAGACGTCCTGACTGGCGGCCTCGCCTGGGCCATGGGCCTCGCCCAGGCCGACACCCCGGCCAATATCAAGGAAGTCGCCCCCGGTGCCTGGACCAACCCGCCCTACCCCGGCGAACCGAAACCAGCCGCCAAACCAGCAGTTCCAGCTGCCCCCGGGAAGCTGAAGGCAGTTGTGCAATAAACCTGAAGAGGAAAATGGGAATTTGAACAGAAGGGCACAAAGGCCACAAAATTACCTATCCACGTGGGATTGGGTCAACGCGGAGGCATCACCCGGCAACGGAATGGGGTTAAGTCACAAGTGCCTCACTTTGCGGTCTTCGTGCCCTTCTGTTCACCCCCTTCCCCGTTCCCAGGATAAAGAGCCCATTGCCCCAAATTTCCTTAGCGCCCCTTCCAACGTCCACCGGGCCACGGAAGAGAGGCGACTTCCCTGAAACCACCACAGCGCGGCGGCGGATCCAGCGGGGGATTTCAATCGGATCGCTCAAGCTGATCACCGGGAGCAGGCCGATGGCGGCGGCTGCGCGTCTGTGGCGCAGTCCCCCAGTCTTCGCCATCAAATTCATGGGCTTCAGGAATCTTCAGCTCAGGAAGGCGGAAAGACAGATCCTGATCACTGCAGGCGCCATCCTTCCGCTGTGACCTCGATGGCGCTGCCGCCGCGGTATTGGTCATATACCTGTTCCATCTCCGCAACACTGTCGAACCAGCCAACGATGTAGGCCGCGCCGAATGATTCACCGGCTTTCACGGGCCGTTCCCCGACTTCGTGAATAAAACATACGTAACCCGTCCGTTGATGGCACCAGGCCTCGGAAGTGTCCGCGGGATTGAGGGTCAAGCCGGCGAGCCAGGGGCCGTCCCTGCCTGTCTTCGGATCACGCGTGTGATAGGCGCGGATCATCCGCTTCGGCACGCCGTCGCGGTCGCGACGGTAATTGAATTTTTCATCCGGCGCGAAGTCCGTCAGGAATTCGCTGGCAGGGATGATCCCGTGGTAGCTGAGATAGATCTCGCTGAAGGTGTCGCCCGCCTGATGTTTCAGGTGTCCCGGCAGGTCCTGACGGAAAAAAAGCGCCTCTCCCGAATTGCGGCTCAGGATGCGGTCCGCAGAGATGAAATAACGTTTCCCCGCCGGGAAAACCAGGGTCTGATGCCACTCCGAGCCGGTCTGTTTGCCCGGCGCGGCGAGGGTGTAGGTCCAGCCCTGCCTGATGGCCACGAAGTCATTGCCTTCGATCACCGTGGCTTTCAGTTCCTTTGCCTGGGTGCAGATCTGTGGCCCTTCGATGCTGCGCTTCGCGGTTCTGCCGTGGTAGGCATTGTTAAACAGGTAAGGAAGGTCGCCCGGCAATTGGCTGCGCCATGCCTCGTCACTGCCCGGCTCCATGATCCAGTCCTGGATCTGCAGACCGAAGCCGAGATCCCGCGCTCCGGTTTTCCGGTCCAGAAAACTGCCCGCTTCGACCCCACTGACATAACCTCTGGTCCGGATGGCAAAATCGAGCATCTTTCCGGTGACGCTGATCCGGTCAGGCTGGATTTCGATTCTAAAACCATGCGTGGCGGGGTTTGCGTCCAATGTCTGAGCAAAGGACAAGCAGGTGAGAAGCGCCAGATGGAGCGGAACGACAGATAGGATGTTCATAGAAGCGGGGGAGGAATTCAATCTGAACGGCTTTCCTGCGGGCCAGAGCATCTCTTCGGCGGAAGATCATTCAGATTATCCGGGCCTTTGCAATGCTGTTTCCTTCGTAATTTGCGTGGCAACTTGAATTGGCTTGGGAGCCGTCGAAGAGAAATGGTCTGGCAGCGGGCATGGAAAAAAGGGTCAGAGAATGAGTGGCCAGCAACCGCTTTTCCTCGTTATTTGGGTGGCAATTTGAATTGGCAATTTGAATTCGCAATTTGAATTCACAAGCATCCCACAGGGAGTGTTATAGCCCCTGATTCCCGCGGTGGGAAGGGGTGAATGCGCTGGGGGCCGAGTTGGGATTTGAGGGGTTGAGCGT
>JAYUWQ010000822.1:0-7998 GCA_043753485.1 bacterium | reverse complement strand
CCGGGGTGGCCGATGCCAGCAGGTTGATCGTCCGCGCGGTGCCGCCATAGGTCGCATTCAGCAGCACCCCCCGGGTCGCCACGCTCCCCACGATCCGGTTGGGCGCCTCGGGAATCCGGACCGTCACCGGCCCGCCCCCGCCGCTCTGATCGCGGATGAACGAGGAATAATCCACATAAGCCAGATCCGCATTCGCCAGCTTGTTCACCAGAACCTTGGCCGTGGCCTGGCTGTCGAAAGACTCGCTGTAAAGGGAAGCGGCCATTACAAGGGGTTGGAGAAACATCCAAATGGCCGCCAACACAACGGTCTGGAAGCAGCGGGAGCGGGGGGAGGTTGGTTTCATGGGAAAGGCGATCAAAAAGGAGACCCGGGCCGGAGCTGAGCCCAAGCGTTCCGGTCTGCAGATCATGGCTGCAGTAGAAATGATCAAGCAGATCGTGACAAGCAGCTTCCATTCCTGGCTTCCAGGGGAAGCCATTTGGAATCCGTCTTTTCCATCCGGTGTCCCCAGCATCGCGGGTGTGCCCGCCCAAGCCGGCCCAACCTTAAACGCAGCCTTGGGGTCCAATCATTCTGAAGCCCGGCCAACTCTACATATTTTTCAGAGACTTAGCACCACTTAAATGACATCTGTCTAGAAACGAACCCACCCAGAATTAGATTGCCAAGGCAACCCCCTGCATGGAAAAATGAACGAAGTCCGGTTGGCATAGGACTTGCCTCAAATTTTCAGCACTCCGTTTTACTCCATGAAAAAAATCCCCCTCTCTATCCTGACAACCGCAGTGCTTTGCTTCCCCGGCCTGGCTTCCGCGCAAATCGTCATCAACGAATTTCAATATGACGATGCCGGAACCGATGACCGGGAGTTCGTGGAATTATTCAATCCCGGAGCTGATCCCATTGATATCTCTGGCTGGATCCTGGGCGGGGTGGATCCCGCCGGCGCCAATACGGCAACGACCATCCCGGCCAGTACCTTCATTGCCGCGGGTGGCTATTACGTGATCGGCCAGACTGGAGTGAAAAACGTCAACCAAGTGGTTGGCAGCATTTTTGAAAACGACAACGAAACCCTGGAGTTGAGAAACGGTGCCACTTTGATCGACGCCCTCGCCTACGAAACCAACAAGGGCGTGGCCTTCGCCTCCGGCGTAAGCACCCAGGTTGGACCTGGCATCTTTGGGAATTTTTCGACCTCCGATCTGGCCGGCACTCCTTTGATTACCTCTATCAGCTTTGGACGTTTTGTGGATGGACGCGATACCAATAACAATGGGCGCGACTTCGGCATGCGTCCCTCGACTCCCGGTTCGACCAATGCCGTGGGCGGATTGATGATCTCCTACCAACCCGCCGACCCCTCTGCAGCGGTCACTGGCAGTGGACTCGGCAGCACCGTCGGTTCCTTCGTCAATACAGTCGTCATCGAGCCCGGGATCGTAAACAGCGCCAATCCCAATGCCATCACGGCTCCCATGGGCGGCATCACCAAAGCCTATACCGCCTGGGATCCTTCCGGGGGCGGCAACGGCGTCACCAGCACTGCCGTCTTCGGCAGCATGCAGTCCAGTTTCGTCCTGCAGGCCTACTTTGACACCCGCGCCCTGCCCGTGCAGACCAACGCCACCGCTGTGGAGTTCAAGGGCTCCGAAATCACCATGTATGGCATCGGAGCGGGAGATCCGCTCACCAACCTGACCGACCTCACCGGGACGATTGGATTGACTGCAGGCACGCTTCCGGTCACAGACACCGCCAACGGCTTCACCGGGTATGCCTGGATTTATGAAAAAGCCGGCATTGGCCCCGGAGTAGGAGGCAGCGCCGCCTCCAACCTGCTTCATCTGGTGAATGCCAATGATGGCGGCGACGCGGGTGTTGGCGGCAATACTCCCCTCGACTGGAGTATCCTCGCCAGTTATGATCTGGGCACCAGCAGCGACGGGGCATGGTATCAGCTCGGTATCGATATCGCCCTGGACGGCACCGGCATTGCCACCTTCAACGGGCAGACCACCTCGTTCACCGCCACCGGTTTGAACAGCGGCGCTTTTAACGTGGGCTACCGGGAAAACCTCCAGGCCGGAGCAGATGGCACCCCGGATTCCCTGATGCGGCCCGCCACCTTCACCATCGTTCCGGAAGCGGGCACCCTGGGACTGCTCGCCTTGGGCATCGCGCCGCTCCTGCGCCGCCGCAGAACCCAGCGCTAACACCCCCGGATCACTTCTCCGCCCGCCTCCTGATTCCTCTCAGGAGGCGGGTTTTTTGTTTTGTATATTCCACCGGAAATCCTTAAGCCTTCCTTTGCCCGCCTGGCCATCAGGCTTGTCCGCCCTCTGATCCCTTCCCCATCCCCCGTATGAAAATCACCTTCCACGGCGCCGCCGGCACCACCACCGGCTCCCAGCACCTCATCGAGATCAATGGCCAGCGCATCCTGCTCGACTGCGGCCTTTACCAGGGGCACCGCGAGGATGCCTACAACCGCAACAAACATTTCCCCTTCAACCCCGCCGACCTCACCGCCGTGGTCCTCTCCCACGCCCACATCGACCACAGCGGGAATCTCCCCAACCTCACCCGCCAGGGCTACCGCGGCAACATCTACGCCACCCCCGCCACCCGCGACCTCTGCCAGATCATGCTGGCCGACTCCGCCAAAATCCAGACCGCCGACGTCGAATACGCCAACAAAAAACGCGCCTGCAAAGGCCAGCCCCTCTTCACCCCGCTCTACACCCCCATCGATGCCGAAAAGGCCCTCCGGCAATTCGTCACCTTCGACTACCACCGCCCCATGTTCATTGGCGATGGTGTTCAGGTCACCTTCATCGATGCCGGTCACATCCTCGGCTCTGCCCAGGTCATCCTCGACCTCCACGACCGCGCCACCGGCGAAAAAAAACGCCTGCTCTTCTCCGGCGATGTCGGTCGCGGCGACAACGACCTCCTGCGCGATCCTGACAACGCCACCGGCATCGACACCATCATCATGGAAAGCACCTACGGCGGGCGCGAACATGAAATGAGCACCGATTCCCGCGAGCACCTCTGCCGCATCCTCGCCCACGCCCTCAAAAACCGCGGCAAAGTCCTCATCCCCTCCTTCGCCGTCGAGCGCACCCAGCAACTCCTCTACGTCATCCACGACCTCATCGAGACCGCCTGCCTCGCCCGCGTCCCCGTCTTTGTCGACAGCCCTCTCGCCGTCTCCGCCACCGAGGTCTTCCGCCTCCACCCGGAAGGCTTCAACGACACCGTCTACAACTTCCTCTTCGACAAACGCGACCCCTTCGGCTTCGAGGGCCTCGAGCTCATCCGCTCCCCCGTCGAGAGCAAGGAGCTCAATGGCAAGGACGGCCCCTTCATCATCATCTCCGCCTCCGGCATGTGTGAGGGCGGCCGCATCGTCCACCATCTCAAGAACAACCTCCCCGACCCCCGCACCACCGTCCTCTTCGTCGGCTACTGTGCGGAAAACACCCTCGGCTGGAAGCTCCGCGAAGGGCACCCCGAAGTCACCATCTTCGGCGACCTCATCCCCGTCCGCGCCCGCATCGAAATCCTCGACAGCTTCTCCGGCCACGCCGACCACAGCGAGCTCCTGGAATACTTCCACCGCATCACCGGCCCCAAAAAACAAATTTACCTCGTCCACGGCGAGCCCCTCCGCTCCCTCGCCCTCCAATCCGCCCTCATGGAGGAATACCCCGACAAATCCTTCACCGTCGCCGAGATGGGCATGTCCGTGGAGTGAAGGGCTTCCGCGCTTCGTTCAACCACCTTATCATCGGGGCTGCGCCCAATGATAACCATGGTCATTCGGCATCTTCGTCTGTTCTGATAACGTGGAATGAACCCGCCTCTTTTCGGATTCTAAAGAGGCACTGCCAAACGTTGACGCAGCCGGTAAGAGAACCAAGACCAAAATCAGGATCTGTAAGCTGCCTTTCTAATTTCTCTCGGTGCTTTCGCTTGTTGTTGTGGATGAAAGGGGCGGAGGCAGTATTGGGATTTGTATCATCGAGCCAGATTCGAAGAACTGCATCACAGCTGCCTGCCAGAATCTGTGAAACATAAGTTCCCCCTGCATGCTCTGCGATTATCGTGTAGCGAGCCATATTTTCTCTGCCTAACTAGGGTTTCACCGACAGGGTTGCAGGAGAGTAATCCACCTTATCTCGGGCATGAATGTCGGGGGAATACGAGAATCCTGCAAAAGGGGCGGGCGGGGGTGTTGGTTTGGGCTCCATGGGACGGGATGTTGGAGAGAATGGCAGGAGATTCCGGCGCCTCCAAGGTAAATCTGCAGGCGCGAGAGTTCCGGCCCCCCTCACACCGGCCGGGTGATGGTGACGGGGTTGCTGCCGCGTTCGTTGCCGGTGGTGAGGATGACGTAGACTTTGTAGCTGGCGGCGTTGCCGGGGGTGCCGAGGGCGTAATTGGTGGCGTAGAGGAGGGGACCGGCGGCGGGGATGCTGATGATGTTGGTTTCGTCCTCGCGGTCGTATTCCGGGCCGGCCACGCCGCGGATTTCGTAGTGGTCCAGCTCGGTATCCGTGCTGGCGGTCCAGTTCAGGTCCGCCTCCACGGTGGTGGCATTCCAGGTGCCGTTGGCCTGCACGGGGTCCGGGGTGCGGCTGTTGATGGGGGTCAGGCGCGGCAGGGTGTTATAGAGGGCGCTGCCTTCGGCGAATTCCGCAGGGATGCGCAGCCGGTAAGCCTTCAGCACGGCATAGATCTGCTCCTCCAGCACAGTGCGCTGGCCGCGGATCACGCCCAGGCCATTGTCGGCGGAAGCGAGGGCCGCGTAGGCGGTCTTCAGCGCCGCCAAGTCGTCCGCGAAGGCCACCTGATTATACCCGCCCATGAGCAGCAGAGCGGCCACATCATTGTTATAGCGCAGCCAGAGATCACTCAAATCATCCAGCGGCGTGACGATCTTCCCGTAGCCATCCGAGAGGCCATAGGCCTTGGGCAGAAGGTTCTCCCAGACCGGCCCCGGGGAGAGGGAGCGCAGCTTGTTATTAAACTGGTGCAGGCGCTCCAGCAGGCTGATTTTGAGCAGTTCCAGGCTGGTGCGGGCGGCCTCCCTCGTATTGCGGGCGCCCTCCACCTGGGCGCGCAGGGCTTCCAACTGGGTGCGCTGCGCCGTGAAGGTGGCCAGGGTAGCGGAACCGAGCAGGATGATAGGCCCCCCGGCTCCCAGCGCGGTATTGGCCGAGGTCCAGTGGGCGATGAATTCATCCATCGTGGGAATATAGGAGGCAGGACCGGAGATAGGCATGGGAGGAGTGGGTTGATTCTCCGTAAAAAGGACGATATTCCGTCCGTTTTGTCAAATATTTTCTCCAGGACACCTCATATAGTGAACCGGGAACCTATTCTTTTGTCCAGGAGACTCCATTTATTGCACCGGTAGCCTCATCCACAGCTTGTTTTATTGATTATTTTGCACGTGATGCTTCATCCAGCCAAAATAATTGGCAAAATCCGATCAATTCTGCCCAAAAAACTTCCTGTATGAGTATGCCCAAAAACCCGCCGGACGGCCTGCCGCCCCTACCCCTCACTCCGCAGGGGGCCACACCACCAAGGTGGGACGGCGGCAGCTTTGCAGGACGGCGAGCGGGACGGAGCCCAGCTTCTTGTCCGAGAACCCATGGCGGGTGTGACTGCCCAGACAGACGAGGTCGGCGCCAAAACGCTCGGCCGCAGAACAGATGGAGTGGGCGGTTTCCTGGCCGCTGGTGACTTCCACCTCGGTGACGATGCCGCGGGCCTCTGCCGGAGCGGGGGCGAGGGCGCGCAGCCTTTCCTCACACGCGGCGATCTGCTGCGCCTGCTCTTCCTTCCGGGATAACTCTCCGCCGGACGCCACGGCGCCCAACAGGGGGAGGCGGAAGGACTCGATGTTATGCACCAGCCGGACGGTGCCGCCAGGCTGGACGATGGAATAAGCATAAGGGGTCTCAAACCCGTGCGGTTCATTGAGATCCACCGCCACCATGACACGGCGGCATTCCCGGATGCGCGGCCCGGCCACAGGGGAGGCCGCGGAGGTGGGCACGCAGACCACACTCATGGGCGCATGGTGCAGGAGGGCGCGGGAAACGGAATCGTGCCGGAGGCGGTGCAGGCCATGGCGTTGATGGGTGCCCACCACCACCAGATCGGCCTGGGCCTGGACGGCCATGTCCAACAAGGAAACATCGGTGCGGCGCCAATCGGCCTGGACGCGGACCTGGACCTGATTTTCCCCGAGGACGCGCGTGACCTTTTCCCGCAGATCGCGCTCCAGCAGGGCCTGGAGGGCAGCGGGATCATCCGCCGGCCCGATGGCGCCAAATATGCCCAGGCGGGCGGCCTCCTGTGGCGGCCAAGCGGCATAAGCGACCGTGACTTCACAAGGCCCGGCCTGACGCAGCGCCGCAATCCAGTGCAAGGCGGCATCCGCGCTGGCACTGAAATCCGCGCCCACAAAAACCCGCAGCGGCCGGATGCCCCGCGCCCAGTCTTCCAAAGGCGCAGCATCCCTAACCACCAGGGTGGGCACGGGCGAAGCCTCGGCGGTGCGCTCCGCCACACTGCCGAGCAGCCAACGCACCGCACGGCGGCGACTCAGGGAGGAAACCACCAGCAGGCGCGCGTGGCGCTCCCCGGCCAGTTGGCAGAGCACGGTGTCAGCGTCGCCCTCGACTACTTCGGCGGCGAGTTCCACCCCGGCTTCCCGCAGGCGCCGGGCTTCCTGGTTCAAATGCTCCTGGGTGAGCGGCGAAGCGGGGATGACAGAGGCGTGGATCAATTGAAACGGAGCCCCTAACCGGGCGGCCAGCGCGGCGGCGACATCGGCGGCCTTCTGGGAGTTGACGGAAAAGTCGGTGCCGCAGAGGATGGGGGAGGAGTTCGGGAGGTTCATGGAGTTGAGTTTACGGAAGAGTTCCGTCAGGGACAGTCTTTTCGGTGGCCAGGATGGTCTTCAATACGGTATCAGCGATGGTGATATCGGCAAACCATCTGATGAAGGAGGAGGGGGAGGGATTCTTCATGGTAAAGGATCCCTCCATCGCATCGCGCCTCCACGCAAATAATGCGCTTTTAAGGGCATTAACTTACTTGGCGCATAATATCATTGGTGCGAGGGAATGCCTGGTTCTACGGGCGCGAAATCAATGATCCCGTCGGAAAACTTATAGACGCATCAAAGTTGGTTCAATCCTGTAAAAACCATAATCCCCCAGGTCCCCAGGTTTTTGATAAACTTTTCCATTGATCTCAACCAAGAACCACTCCATGGATAAAAACACTTACCAACCATGGATCTCTCCACCCTGATCGACCCCAAGGAACTCAGCCGCGAAAGCAAAGCCGCTGAGGCGCTTGTGGCCCAGTTTGCCCAAGTGGCCCCTGGATTGGTTCGGCTAGGGTTTAGTCTTAAAATGGTGCTCGGTCACGCGACTTATGACGCAGATCCGCACCCGCGTCCGGTAGTGCTTTCTGGCCATGAGCCAAAGACCCGGACCTCACCTACGGCAACCTTGGACGTAATGGTTAAAATCATCGAGGAGGAGGGCATGTTTAGTGATGGAGTGGTTAGCGTCTCTGACATTCATGCCGGACTTATACGAAACCGCATGGAGGTGAAAATTGATACCGTTTCCGGATATCTCAGCCGGTACAAGGATCGGTTCACCAAAGTGAGAAAGGGCTACTGGAAGCTCACCCCAGAAAAAGACCACTCCCTCACCGCCCTCATGAAGGCCGAGCAGGCTTTCAAGGAAGTGCCCGACCTGGACATCGACAACCAAGAACCGAAACCCCTCTACTAATTTCTCACCCAACCAATTTCCTCTGATAGTTCAAACGCGGACAGAACATCATCCCCAAAACGGCTCGACCCCGGAGCAAGGATGAAGATCTAAGTTCAACCCTTAGTCGGAGGCCCCCTTTAGTCAACCAATTTCCCCGGTAGCTCAACGGATAGAGCGT
>JAYUWQ010000821.1:0-3123 GCA_043753485.1 bacterium | reverse complement strand
CACTCTCACTGGCAAAGAAATCAATCACCTCGCCCGCCGCCACCTGACCCACCTCCTGGGCAATCTGATAGGGGGCCAGCACCAGGTTATCCTCCTTCCGTTTGCCTTTGGGCACCGTGCGCAGTTCTGCCAGGATCGGCGAATGCGCCAACTCCCCGAAGTTGCGGTGCAGCCGGGCCAGCTCCCGCGCCGCGGATTCCCCCACCTCCCGGATGCCGATGGCAAAGAGCCAGCGGGAAAGCGGCATCGTTTTGGCCCGCTCCAGCGCCGTTAACAGGGTGGCGGCATTCCTGGCGCCAAAGACCCGGGCCTTGTCGTCGTTGCCCAGATTCAGCACTGCCAGGGTGGCTTCATCCAGGGAGAAAAGATCCAGCGGATTGCGCACCAGTCGCCGCTCCACCAGCTTGTCCGCCACGATCTCGCCGATCCCCTCCAGATCCAGCATCTTGCGGCCCGCGAAGTGTTTAAGCCGCGTCGCCGTCTGCGCCGGACAGAGGAAGGAAGGACAGCGCCAGGCCACGAAGCCATCCTCCTTGATGATCGGCCCGCCGCACGACGGACAGCGGCCCTGCACATGATCATACAGACTGAACGGCACCGAGTCCGCCGGCCGCTTGTCCAGCACCACCTCAATCACCGCCGGAATGATCTCGCCCGCCTTTTCAATGATCACGGAATCGCCCACCCGGATATCCTTGCGCTGGATTTCCCCGTCATTGTGCAGCGTCGCCCGCGAGACCGTGCTGCCGGAGACAAAGACCGGCTCCAGCTCCGCCACCGGGGTCAGCACCCCGGTGCGCCCCACCTGCACCGTGATGGATTTCAGCCGCGTCTCCACCCGCTCCGCCGCATATTTGTAAGCCATCGCCCAGCGCGGCGCCTTGGAGGTCACCCCCAGTTGTTCCTGCCACGCCATGAATCCACCTTCAGCACCGCCCCATCCGTTTCGTAGTCCAGGGTGCGGCGGTAGCCATCCAGTTCCGCGATCGCCGCCAACACTTCCGGCAGGGTCTCCACCGCCCACACCCGGTCCGAGGCCCGCAGCCCCAGCCGCTTCATCAGGGCATGGAAGGCACTCACCGTCGGCAGTTCGATCCCCCGCACCTGCCCCAGCCCGTAGAGCACGATATCCAGCGGACGCTGCGCCACGATGCGCGTGTCCAGTTGTTTCAGCGTCCCGGCGGTGGCATTGCGGGGATTGGCAAAACGGGCCTCCCCCGCCGCCTCCCGCTCATCATTCATCTGCCGGAAGGCACTGTTAGGCATGAAGATCTCCCCCCGCACCTCCAACAACTCCGGAGCCCCGCCCGGCAACCGGTGCGGCAGCCGCCGGATCGTCTTCACATTCTCCGTCACGTCATCGCCCGTAGTCCCGTCACCCCGCGTCGCCGCATAATTGATGCGCCCGTTCTCATAACAAACCGACACCGCCACCCCATCCACCTTCGGCTCGATCCGCACCGGGATCCGCTCTGTCCCCAGCGCCTTCACCAGCCGCTGCCAGAAGGCCGCCACCTCCTCCGGCGAGTAAGTGTTATCCAGGCTCATCATCCGCACCGGATGTTTGATCTGCTGGAAGCCCTCCAGCGGCACCCCGCCCACCCGGCGCGTCGGAGAATCCGGCGCCGCCTGCTCCGGCCACTCCGCCTCCAGGTCCGTCAGCTCCCGCAGCAGATCATCGTATTCCCGGTCGGACACCACCGGCGCCGCCTGCTGATAGTACAGCTCATTGTGGCGGTTCAGCTCCGCAGTCAATTCCGCCACCCGGGCGGCAGCGGATTCAGGAGTGGCAGGAATTGGCATCCCGGCGCATCCCACGGGGCGGCCCGCTTTTCAAGCCCCCCTTGCGCCCCACCCCATGGAAACCCCTCCCACTTTCCCCTGCCATTTCCCGGACTTCACCTCCGCTAAAGGTTCCCCGCCGAGTTTGTGGCCATGAAGACGCCCTCCCCCGCTTCGCTCCGTCCCCTGACCACCCTCGCCGCCCTCGCCCTCGCCGCCTCCACGGTCCTGGCCTCCACGGAACTTCCCCCTGACACCACCTGCGGGTTCCTGCACCACCCCGGCGATACCCTGCCCCGCCTCACCCTCACCGATCCCGGCAACCACGCCTGGACCATCCAGTCCTCCCCGGATCTCACAAATTGGTCCGACCTCCAGATCCTCCGCGTCTACAATGGCAGCCTGCGCACCGCCTTCCTCGCCGATGGCACCGGCGGCACCCGCTACTTTCGTTCCCTCTATCTGCCCACGCCCCCGGAGTCGCTCAGCACCACCGCCCTCGCTCTGGACCTGCCCGCCACCGCCACCGCCGCCAACTACGCCAACCCCGCCCTGCCCGCCGCCTTCCGCGTCCAGCCCATCCCCGGTCAGGACAATACCCCGGCGGCCAATCCCGTCACCGATGCCGGCGCCACCCTCGGCCGCACTCTTTTTTATGACAAACGGCTCTCGCTGAACCAGACCCTCTCCTGCGCCTCCTGCCACCAGCAGGCCCACGGCTTTTCGGACCCTGCCAAATTCAGCACCGGTTTTGCCGGCGGCCTCACCAGCCGGAATTCCATGGGCCTCGCCAATGCCCGCTGGTATCAGCGCCGTGCCTTCTTCTGGGACGAGCGCGCCGCCACCCTGGAAGTCCAGGTCCTCCAGCCGATCCAAAACGCCGTGGAAATGGGCATGACCCTGCCCCTCCTCGAAAGCCGCCTCGCCGCCGAGCCCTTCTACACCGACCTCTTCACCCGCGCCTACGGCTCCCCGGCTGTCACCTCCGACCGCATCGCCCGCGCCCTTGCCCAGTTTGTCAGGTCCATCATCTCCACCTCCACCAAATACGACGCGGGCACCGCCTCCAACTTCGCCAACTTCACCGCCCAGGAAACCCTCGGCCGCCAGATCTTCAATGGTCAGGTAGGCAATGCCACCTGCGCCACCTGCCACGGCACCGACAATTTTGTCCCCGGCCCCGCCATCAATAACAATGGCCTCGAAAACCCCTACCTCGACAAAGGGCTCGGCGCCGTGACCGGCCGCCCCCAGGACGAGGGCCTCTTCAAAGTCCCCTCCCTGCGCAACATTGCCCTCACCGCCCCCTACATGCACGATGGCCGCTTTGCCACCCTGGAG
>JAYUWQ010000820.1:0-3125 GCA_043753485.1 bacterium | reverse complement strand
AAGGGGCGGCGGAGGAAGGAGGCATCGGGGGGATTCAACGATAGAGTTGACCTGCCATGGACCATGCTCCAGGGGAAATTGTTCAGCCTGACGCTCCGGGAGAGGAAAGGGGCGGAAGGCAGCAGAAACCTCGACCAGTCCGGCTAAAAACGGAAGGGCTTCGGCAAAGGCCGGCCCCCGTCGGGGCACAGTAGTCCATCCGCAGGCAGCGCTGAAGATTTGAATTGAATCAGGAGGAAGCTGCGAGGGTCGTTCTCCCGCGGAGGAAGTCGGCTCAGGCGATGGAGTCGCCGGTGGAAACGGCGGAGTCGCCGCGCTCGCCGGTGCGGATGCGCACGGCTTCATCCACGCCGAAGACGAAAATTTTGCCGTCGCCAATCTTGCCGGTGTTGGCGGTTTTGACGATGGTGTGCACCACTTGGTCGACCCGGCTGTCTTCGACCACGATTTCGAGCTTCACCTTGGGAAGGAAATCGACGGTGTATTCGCTGCCCCGGTAGATTTCGGTGTGGCCCTTCTGGCGGCCGAAACCTTTGACTTCCGTGAGGGTCATGCCCTGGATTCCGATTTCCGAGAGGGCGGCTTTGACCTCTTCGAGTTTGAAAGGTTTGATGATGGCTTCGATTTTCTTCATGATGGTGTGACTTAAAGGGGAACCCTATTTTTTCCGTTTCACTTCCTCAAGCTCTTTCTCAAGCCGGGTGATGAGGATCGAGGCCTTTTTGAGGCGCTCGGCGAGGACGCGGGAGATGAAGCCGTACAGGGCCGCGTAGTAGGTGGCGTTGTCTTCCTCGGGTTTGATCTCTCGGAGGAATTGCTGGTCGATGACGAGGCAGAGGGTGTTGCTGCGGGCGACCACGGAGGCGGTGCGTTTTTCGTTGGTGACGGCCGCGAGTTCGCCGAAGATTTCGCCCGCAGTGTCGAGGGTGGCGAGGGCTTCGCCGTTTTTCATGACTTCAAGCGAGCCGGTGAGCAGGACAAAGATACGGGAGTCCTCCTGGCCTTCCTTGATGACCTCATCGCCGGGATCGGCTTGGATGAAGTAGCTGGAATAAAGGATATCGTTGAGGTGCCGGCCCTGGAATGATTCGAAAAACGCGATGCGGTCGAGCGGCTCGGGCAGGGTTCCTTCCTCGTGGATGTAGGCGAATTCTTTCATGATGCGCTGCGGGTCTAGCACGGCGCTGCCTGAAAAGCCATCCCGATTATGGGCAATTGAAGCAAATCATGGCATTTTCAAGCAGCCATGGGCTCATGGTCACCGCAGGCGGCACGGCACAGGCCGGCAAAGGTTTCCTCCGCGAGACTGAGGCGGCGGTCTTTATGATACAGCACGGCCCAATGGCGCTGGAGATCAAGCGAGGGGACGGGCAGGGCGATCACGGAACCGCGGGCCAGTTCGGCGGAGGCGATCCAGCGCGGGGCGATGCCCACGCCGAGGCCGAGCTTGACCAATTCCACGAGGGCTTCGGAACTGCTGAGTTCGACAAAGGAATGCAGGCGCACCCCCTGCCGCAGGA
This sequence comes from bacterium, assembly GCA_043753485.1. Lineage (GTDB taxonomy): Bacteria > Verrucomicrobiota > Verrucomicrobiia > Verrucomicrobiales > V1-33 > CAIZWU01. The sequence goes on along the minus strand of JAYUWQ010000820.1, from coordinate 1,605 downwards.
AGTGGGTCTCCACTTCCCGGAAAGCCGCCGCCCGGCGGTCCTGGAGGATGAAGTGCTCGGCCGCGAGGCGGTCTCTGTCCGGGGGCAACCCGTCAGTCCATGGATGGATGGCGCTGACGAGGAAAACCAGATTGTCTGAAAACATACGGCGGCTGGCCAGCCCGGAGGCATCGGCGGACTCAATCCCGAGCACCAGATCGGCGGCGTGGTCGTCAAGGAGGCGGCTGGGTTCGATGCCGTCACCCGGCTGCACCATCACGGAGTAATGGGGGAAACATTCTCGGAATTCCCGCAGGACCGGAGGCAAGAGATGCCGGGCGGCATCGGCGGGGCAGGCCAGCCGGAGGGTGCCGCGGAACCCCGTGTCAATATTGGTCAGGTCGGCGCGGGCTTTGGTCATCTGGAGCAGCACCGCATCCGCACAGAGCAACAGGCGTTTGCCTGCAGGCGTCAGGCCCAGGCTGCGTCCGGCGCGGTAAAGGAGCTTGCTGCCCATGTCCTGTTCCAGCTTCCGCAGGGCGTGGCTGACGGCGCTCTGGGTGAGACTGAGATGCCGGGCGGTCTCGGTAAAACTGCCGGTGCGGGACAGGGTGGAAAACATCCGCAGCTGCCATGAATCAATCACATCATCCATATGGAACGCCGATCCAAGCAGAAGCCAGGCCATGGCATGAGGGGAATTCATCTACGCCAGCGCGGCGGAGGGAGGAGAATTCATAAACAGGAGATGGCATAGCGTTTGCTTGAAGTTTTGTTCATGCCCACTGCTGTTTCCTCTCCCCGCTTCCCCCGCGCTTCCGTCCGGGCCCGGACTCCAGTCAGGATCGGGTTTGTCCCCCTCTCTGATAGTGCGCCGTTCACTGTGGCCCGGGAACTGGGGTTGTTTGCCAAACACGGACTGGAGGTGATCCTGACCCGGGAGCTGGGCTGGGCTTCCATCCGGGAGAAGATTCTCTACCAGGACCTGGATGCGGCCCATGCACCGGCACCGATGCTTTACCGGCTGCTCTTTGGCCTGGATGGCAAACCGTGCGATGTCTTCACCTCCTACTTTATGAATGCGGGAGGCAATGCCGTGACCCTGAGTGCCGGCCTGCGGCGCATGGGAGTCCGCAGCGCCCTGGACCTGAAACGGCTGGTCCGCAGCAAGCACCCGGAACGGCTGATCTTCGCCGTGGTCTCCCTCTTTTCCTGTCACTACTTCCTGCTGCGGCGCTGGTTGATTTCGGGCGGGATTGATCCTGACAAGGAGGTCCTGATCGCGGTATTGCCGCCGGAGCAGATGCTGAGCAGCCTGCAGAATGGCCACATCGAAGGTTTTTGTTCGGGCGAGCCATGGAACAGCGCGGCGGTGATCGCGGGAGCCGGCTGGTGTCCTGCCACCAGTGTGAGCCTGGCTCCGGCCCATCCCGAGAAAATCCTGCTGACGCGCAGTGCCTTTGCGGACCGCTGTCCTGACGAACATGCCGCCCTGCTGCGTGCGGTGGATGAGGCCTGCCAATGGTGTGAGGAACCTGCCAACCGTCCCGCTCTGGTGGATATGTTATCGTCCTGCCGGTGGTTCCGTGAATGCCGCCCGGCGCTGCGTCCCGCCCTGCTGGGGCC
>JAYUWQ010000819.1:0-3130 GCA_043753485.1 bacterium | reverse complement strand
AGTATCTGAAAACTTATCCGGGCGGGATTCTGATGATTTCCCACGACCGGGAGTTCCTCAACCAGCTCATCAAAAAAGTGGTCGAGATCGCCCACGAGCGGCTGAACTTCTATACCGGCAATTACGAATCCTATTGCCGCGAAAAAATCGCCCGGGAGGAGCAGCACCTTGCCGCTTACGAAAACCAGCAGCGCGAAATCAAGAAACTCCAGGACTTCGCCGACCGCTTCCGCGCCAAAGCCAGCAAAGCCGCGCAAGCCCAGTCCAAGCTGAAGCAAATCGATGCCATGGAGAAAATCGCCGCGCCCCTCAACGCGGCCAAAACCGTCTCCTTCCGCTTCCCCCAACCGCCCCGCAGCGGCATCCGCGCCATCACCTTGAAGGATGTGGAGTTTTCCTATCCGGAACTGAAAATCTACGAGGGCCTGAACTTCGAAGCCGAACGCGGCCAGCGCACCGTTCTCGTCGGTCCCAACGGCGCCGGAAAGTCCACGCTCCTGAAGATCCTCGCCGGCGTGCTGGTCCCCCAGAGCGGCGAACGGACCCCCGGCCACAATGTCCGCGTCGGATACTTCGCGCAGAATCGTCAGGAAACCCTTCAGATGAACCGCACCGTCCTGGCCGAAGCCATGGACCTGGAAAACCACGTGCCCGAGCAGATGGTGCGCAATCTCCTCGGTAGCTTCCTCTTCAGCGGCGAAGATGTCTTCAAACCCGTCGGGGTCCTCAGCGGGGGTGAAAAGAGCCGCCTTTCCCTCTGCAAGCTGCTGCTTGACCCTCCCAATCTGCTCCTGATGGATGAGCCGACCACGCACTTGGACATGGCCAGTATCGACGCCCTGATCGGAGCCATGGAAGCCTTCACCGGCACCCTGATCTTCATCAGCCACGACGTGCACTTCATCCGCAAGCTGGCCACCACCGTGCTCCACATCAGCGCCGGGAAGCTGACCTCCTACGCCGGTGACTATCAATACTATCTGGACAAGTCCAACCAGACCTCCGAACGCTCCGCACTCGTTTCCGGCGATACCCTGACCGATTCCCGCGTCGGCGAAGTCATCCCAGCCTCCGCCGCCGAACCTGTCAAACTTTTCAAAACCCGCGAGGAAAAAAAGGCGGAGAACCAACGCCGCGAGGCTGCCCTCGCCACCAAGCGCAATCTCAAAAAATCCATCAGCGAGATGGAAAAGCTCATCACCGATCTCGAGAAAAAACAGGCCAATCTCGCCCTCGAACTCGAACTCCCCGCCACTTACAACAAGCCCCACGAAGCCATGCGCCTCAACCGCTCCCTCATGGACGTCCAGGATCTCCTCACCAAAACCACCTCCAACTGGGAAAAAGCCCTCGAAGACCTCGCCGCCATGGAAGAAGCTCCGGCCGAGACATGATGCGGGCGGACATTCTGTCCGCCTGTTCCCTCTACAGAAATTCTTCCCCCTCCACGCGCAGTCCATTCCCCGCACCCACCGGTTTGCCAATCACCTAAACCGGCTTATCATCCACCTATGATCTCTCCTGAATCACTGGACCGCGATGCGGCGGACGCCGAGGCTTTCCGCGAACAATGCCGCCGCCAGATGGCGCGCCCCCTCGCGACCCGGATGAAATATGGCTTTTGCCGGGTGCATCGTCCCGTGCTCGACGCCCCGGGCGTCCGCACCTTCGATAGCACCAGAGAATACCGCGAGTGGTGCGCGGCCCATCTGCCCGCCTATCTCGGCTTCCAACCCGCTCCCGCCGAATGAACGAACGTCTGCCGTTTAATCCCCTTCAGGCCCAGGAAGTCGCCGGGGCCTTCAACGCCGCCGGGGTGGACTACCTTTTTATCGGCAAGAGCGCGGCCATCCTGCTAGGCTATCCTGGCACCACCCAGGACGTGGATGTCTTTCCAGCCAAATCCGAAGACAATGGACGGCGCATGGTGCAAGCGCTGCTCGGAATGGGATTTGAACTGGACAGCAACACCCAGGCCGAAATCATACGGGGCAAGGATTTCGTGCAGCTCAAGAGTGGCCCCTTTGATCTTGATCTCATCTTCGCGCCGGATGGAATCGAAAGCTTTGCCGAAGCCAAAGCCCGCGCCCACCACGAAGACATCTTCCCCATCGCCAATCTCCGCGACATCATCGCCAGCAAAAAAGCCAGCGGCCGCATGAAGGACCGGCTGGACCTCCACCACCTGGAACTCTTCCGCCTCGAATACGAGCAGCGGCAACCCTGAAATCCTCTCCATGCTCCTCTCCATCATCATCCCCGCATGGAACGAGGAAAAACTGCTCCCGGAGACGCTCACTGCCATCCGCGCAGCCGCCAGCGCATCCCTTACTCCGGCGGACATCGACTGGGAATTGATCGTCTGTGACAACAACTCCACCGACAGCACCGCGACGGTCGCCGCCGAAGGCGGAGCTAGCGTCGTCTCTGAACCGGTGAACCAAATCGGCCGGGCTCGGAATACCGGCGCGGCGGCAGCCACGGGGGATTGGCTGCTCTTCGTGGACGCCGATTCCACGCCTTCTGCGGAGCTGTTCGCCGATCTGGCCAAAACCCTGCAGAATCCCCAAATCCTAGGCGGCGGCAGTCTCCTCGATATGCCGCTGGAAGACCGGGGCGCCCGCAATGCCCTGGCCATCTGGCATTGGATCTCCACGCGTTGCCGCTACGCAGCGGGATCGTTTCTGTTTGTCAGGGCCGCGGCCTTCCGGGAGGCGGGTGGATTCGATACCGCTTTTTTTGCCGGTGAGGAAATCTTCCTGTCCAAGAAGCTCAAAAAACTGGCCCGGCGCGACCGGCAGGAATTCGTGATCCTGACGGAACACCCCATGCCCACCTCCCCGCGCAAACTCCAGATGCACCGCCCCTGGCATCATCTGGCGTGGCTGCTTAAGACCATCCTCACTGGCGGCCGCACCCTGAAGCGCCGCGAATCCTGCGACATCTGGTATGACGGACAAAGATAGGAGCACCGGTGCCCCGCCTGTGGGCAGTACCCCTCTGCTTTCCGACGAACTCAGCGGGAGCTTCGTCCACCCGGGGCCAGCGTTCCGGATAGGTGGGGTGGACGAAGCTCCTGCTGAGTTACTCAAAGCCAAGGCCCTCACCAAGGCCAAGGCCGCCCTCAAAA
>JAYUWQ010000818.1:0-3135 GCA_043753485.1 bacterium | reverse complement strand
GGTTTGTCTCTTGCTGTGGCTCGGCATGATGCCGCTGGCGGCCCAGACGCCGGCGACCACGCCTTCAGCCGCCCCATCCGTGAAGGCGGCGGCCAATGCTCCCTCACAACTGTATCTCCAAGGGCATCTTCTCATCAAGGAAGGGGCGGAAAAGGAAGCCAAAGGCGACTTCGCGGGGGCCTATTACAAATTCAAGGATGCCCGGGATCTTTTTGATGCCGCGGGCGAGGCCGACCGCACCTGGCAGCCGGAAATTGTCGAATACCGCCGCCGGAAAATCCGTGAGGAAATGGAACGCGTCCGGCAGTTGGAAATCCAGCGCCGGGCCGCCGGCGGGGCACCCTCTCCTTCCGGCATCATCGGCAATGCCTCCGGCAGGGATCTGACGATTGAACCGGCGATCCCCGCCGGCTCCGGCCCGCGGAATACGGCGGTGGTCATGGAGGAGAGACTACGCGGGATGCAGGCCCAGATCGATGCCCTGACCAAACGGAATGAACAGATCGTGCGCGACCTGGGTTCCCGGGAGGAGGAACTCCGGAGCGCCCGCGGTGATCTCATGACGGCCCGGAATGCGGAAAAAACGTTGCGGGAAAGTCTGGCCACCGTGCAGTCGAAACTGGACACCGCGGAACCGGCCGCGAAACGCGAGAACAAAGCCCTGACCAAACGGGTGGAGCAACTGGAACAACAGCTGGGCGAGGCCATGACCCAGCTCGGAGCGGCCAATACCAAATCAGACAGTTTGTTGGCCGACCTTGAAAAAGCCTACGGTGAAATCAAGCTGCGCAGTCAGGAACGCGATGATTTGAAGCGGGAGCGCGACCAGATGGAAGCCCTCCTTGTGGGCGGGGAAGGGGGCAAGGCTCCGGAAAAGATGAAGATCATCGCCGAGAACCAGCGGTTGAAAAAGGAACTGGAAACGGCCCGGGCCAATGTGGCCAGACTCACCACGGAAAAAGCGGCCGACCAGCAGGAGATCACTGCGCTCCGCAGCCAATTGCAGGGCATCCAGGAGCAGGTGGCCCGCTTCCAGCAGGAAAGCGAGGACTACCGCCAACAGATTGTCACCCTGACCGAACGGCTGGATGCCACCAATCTGCGCCTCGCCGAAACCGGTCAGGGCGCCGTCTCCGAAGTCGAGGCCGGACTCGAAAACAAGGTGCTGCGCGAGATCATCCTCCAGCAGATGAAACAGCAGGCCAAACGCGAGACCGCCCGCAAGAATATCATGGACGACCTCGCCCGGGAAGGGGTGCTGGAGAGCATGAAAAATCTCGGGGTGGAAACCGAGCGCATCTACCGGTCGCTCGGCGAGATGGCGGCCAGTCCGAGCATGACCAAAGAGCAGCGGGGCGTCCTCAGTAATTCCCGCCTTGATCAATTTCTTCTCAAAAACGGAGTCGGTGATCTGATGATGGTGCAGGATAGCCAGGCCCTCAAGGATCAGGCCGCAGCAGACCCCAACACGCCCACTGGTGAAGCGAGAACCAAAGAACAACTGTCGCCGGAACTGAAAGCTTACGCCAATGCGGCGGAGGAACAATTCCGCATGGGCGCCTTCAACGAAGCCGAAAACCAATACCGCAAGATTCTCCTGATTGAACCGATGAACGTCCATGCCTTGAGCAATCTCGGCGTCGTGCAGGTAAACCGGGGGGATTTCCCGGAAGCCGAAAAAACCATCCGCAAGGCGCTCGCCTACGACTACGACAGTGGCCCGGCCCACTATCTCCTCGGCGTGATCTACCTGCGGCAAAAACAACTCGACGAAGCGGTGGAGGAACTGGGCGTCTGCCTGAAACTCGACCCCACCAACGCCAATGCCCACCTCACGCTCGGCCTGATTGCGGCCCAGCGTAAACAACGCAGCGAGGCCGAGCAGCAATTCAAACAGGCTATCGCAATCGATTCCTCCTCCGCCTACGCCCACTTCAATCTGGCGGTGCTCTACGCTACAGACGAAAAGTTGACGCTCGCCCGGCAGCATTATCGCCTGGGCATCCAGCATGGTGCCAGCCGGGACGGGCAAATGGACAAGCTGCTGGGGAATTAACGCCGGACGGGGGGTGCCCGAACAGTCTGCTTCTGCTACCAAACCCGCGCCCAGAGCGCCTTGAGATACCGTCCTTCCGGGCAATTGGACATCACCGGATGATCCGATCCGGGGCCGGTGGCATCCAGAAACTGCAGCCGCCGTTTGGCCCGGTGGGCCGCCTTGGTCACGATCTGTTCAAACTCCATCGGGGTGACCAGTCCGGAGCAGGAACATGTCAGGAACAGTCCGCCGGGTTCCACCAGCTCCAAGGCCAGGCGGTTCAGATCCTCGTATTTCTGCCGGCCGTTTTCCTCGATCTCCTCCCGGCTGTGCACCAGCTTGGGCGGATCCAGCACCACCACCTCCCACTTCGGGGCTTCGGTGCGGATCATTGTCCTGACATAACTGAAGGCGTCGGTGTGCACCCAGTCGATGCCCTTCACCTGGTTCAGATTGGCATTCCGCTGCGCCTGGGCGATCGCCTTCTCATCAAGATCGACCGCCGTCACTTCCGCCGCCCCGCCCAGTACTTTGGCCGCGAGGGCAAAGCCGCCGGTATAACAACACAAGTCGAGCACCCGCTTGCCACTCACAAGCGTCGAAAGCTTCAACCGGTTTTCCCGCTGATCGCAGAAGAATCCCGTTTTGTGGCCTTCTTCGAAATTCACCTCATAACGCACTCCGTGCTCGCGGCACCTTACGGTGCGCACCGCCCCCTGGGCCACCGGCTCCGGGCGGATGCCCTCGATCCGGGCAATATCGTCATCCACCCGGATCAGGTGCCGCTTGGTCCCCAGCAGCTCATGGAGGCGGGGCATCCAGCCGGGCAGCCGTTGCCATACCCCGAGGCTGTGGACGTCGGCCAACAACACATCGGCATACCGGTCGATGATCAGTCCGCTCAAGCCATCCCCGTCGGAATTAACCACGCGGTAAACTTCTGCCCTGGCGTCGAGTTTCAGAATGTCACGGCGCAGTTCCACGGCGCGCCCGAGGGCTTTCAGGAAGAAGGAATCGTCCGCGGCCTCCGTCGCGCTGTGGTGGATCATCCGCAGCGGCACCCGGGCCCGCGCATTGTAGAAACCGGCCCCGAAGCG
>JAYUWQ010000817.1:0-8041 GCA_043753485.1 bacterium | reverse complement strand
ATTACGAAGGAAATTCCACGGTGTGGGTTGGGCATGGATACCGCAACGCCATTCCGTAACGATGCCTTCGCCGTAGTTTCCGGCTTGGAAAGCTGGCTCATTTTCAGGAGTTTGGCGTTCATGCTGAGGGACTTGTGCGGACCTCGTTTGCATTTTCAAAAACTGGCCCTATCCTTGGGCAGTTCTTTGTCAGCTTAAGGTTCCGGCTTCGCCGCCGGGACCACGGGGGACCCAAATCCCGTTCCGCCAGCTCATTTGCCGGCGGCAACTTGGGGCGAACGACGCCTGCGGCGTCGGGGGCACTTAGTGGCTCCAGCCCGACAGCTAACTCCGTCAGCATCACTGAGAGACTCCGCGACGCCCCGTTCTCCCTCCTGTCAAACCGGAGGAAACCCGGAAGCGCTGTAGCGCCTCTTTTCCTCCAGGGAACGTCATCGCCTGATCCACACTCCGCAGTGCAGGGTTCAGGCCATCACCACAAAAACACAGGAGAAATCACAACATATGACCGGACAAACTCTGTTCTGGCTCGGGTTCATCGTGGCCACGCCTCTGGCGCTCTGGCTCATCATCCACCTCATCCTGGGCGTGCGCTATATCCCGCACAGCCGGGTGGGCATCATCGAAAAACTCTGGTCCGGCAAGGGATCGCTGGAAGAGGGCCGGATCATCGCCCTGAACGGCGAGGCCGGACTGCAGGCGACTCCGCTGCGCGGGGGGCTGCATTTTGGCTATCCGCTCTGGCAATACAGCATCCACACGGTGCCGCTCGTCACCATCGGTGAAGGACGGATCGGCTACGTGTATGCCCGTGACGGAGCCCCGCTGGAGCAGGTGCAAACCCTCGCGCGCAGCGTGCCCTGCAATGCCTTTCAGGACGCCGCCACCTTTCTCACCGGAGGGGGGCAGCGCGGCCGTCAACGTGCCATTTTACGTGAAGGGGTCTATGCCATCAATACGGCGCTTTTTGTCGTCATCAGTGAGCAGAACGTTTATGCCGGCATTTCCCGGAAGGAGGAATTGGCGCAGTTCGAGCACTGGCAGAAGGAATTGATGGGCGGAGGCGGTTTCAGCCCTGTCCGCGTCGGCTATGACGCCGCCACGGTGGTCCGCGACGAGCGCAGCATCATCGCCCAGGAAAACGGGCTGGCGATGCAGGACAATCTTGGAATTGTGACCGTGCAGGACGGCCCCACCCTCGATCCCGGTGAATTCATCGCCCCTCAGGTCGGCAGCGCCGAAGCGGGAAACAGCGGGCACAACTATTTCCAGGATATCGAGGAATTTCTCGCCCTGAATGGCCGCCGCGGCCGGCAATTGCAGGTGCTGACGGACGGGACGTATTTCATCAACCGATGGTTTGCCACGGTGGAACTGAAACCGAAGACCCTGATCCCCATCGGTTACGTCGGGGTGATCATCAGCTACTACGGCCAAAGCGGCGAAGACGTCACCGGCAACCAATTCCGCTATGGCGAGCAGGTGAACTCCGGCAGCCGTGGGGTGTGGAAGCAGGCCCTCGCTCCCGGCAAGTATGCGCTCAATCCCTACGCCCTGAAAATTGAACTGGTGCCCACGGTCAACTTTGTCCTGCGCTGGGTCAGCGGGCAGACGGAAACCCATCGTTATGATGAACAGCTGGCTAGCATTCCCATCATCACCGCCGACGCCTACGAACCGTTGCTGCCGCTATCCCTCGTGCTGCACATCGACTACGAAAAGGCTCCCCGCGTGGTGCAGCGGTTCGGCGATGTGAAGCGCCTCATCAGCCAGACGCTGGATCCGATCCTGACGGCCTACTTCCGTGACGTGGCGCAATCCAGCAGCATGCTCGAGCTGCTCACCCACCGTGAGGACATTCAAAAGCGGGCCACCGCGGAGCTGGGCCGGCGGTTCCTCGAATATGATATCAACTGCGTGGCGGTCCTGATTGGCCGGCCCGAGTCCGATCCCCGCAATACCCAAACCGAAGATCCGATCGAACGCCTCTTCGACCAGTTGCGCCAGCGCCGTCTGGCCGAGGAACAAAAGGAAACCTTCGGCAAGCAGCAGGAAGCGGCGGTCCAGCTGAAACAACTGAATGAAGCGCAGGCCCAGGCCGAACGCCAGACGCACCTGACCCAGACCAAGATTGAAATTGAAATCGCCAGCAACCGGGGGGCGGCCCAGCTTGCCGAAGCGGAAAATCTCGCCCGCCGCGAAGTGACCCTCGCGGAAGGGCAGGGCCGCGCCGCCGTGCTGATCGGTCAGGGGGAAGCCTCCCGCATTGCCCAGGTCGGTGAAGCCGAAGCCCGCGTCAGTGAATTGAAAGTCGAAGCACTGGGTGATCCGCGGCTCTACGCCATGAACCTGATGGCAACCCAACTGGCCCAGAGCGTCCAGCCGCTGGTGCCGGAGCGCCTCGTCATTCTCGGCGGCCAAGGGGAAGGCAACGCCAGCCCGCAGACCAGTCTCTTCCAAACGCTGATGAGCGTGCTGACCACTTGGCAGGCCACCCAGCAAGTGCAGGAAGAAAAACCGGAACTCAAAAAGGCCGCGTAGTCCGCCGGACCGGATCAACCAGCCTGCGGCGGAGCCATCCGCCGCAGGCCATGGCGCGGGTTGCACTGGCCCTCAAAACAGGGGACTGGTCCCGATGACAATGCAGGACAACATGGCTCCGGAACTCCGGGAACTGGGAGTGCCCCCGGGCGGCGGTGGCGAACGGGGCGGATGTGATCTTTTTCGGGATGCCGCGTTTCAATGCCCGGATGCGGGCGGACAATTTCACGGAGGAGGACCTGCCCAGGCTGTGCAATTTGAATTCTAATTGACGAATATGCCTTCTATCCGACATTGCTTTAGAGTTTCAATTAATTTTCGATATCCCGCTGCTCCCGGGCCATCCACAAACGGAATCAATGCCGCAAATGGAGAGGATGTAGATGAAATTGGGGTAAAAGCCGGACTTGAAGTTAGTGGCGGTGAAGTAGGACGCCAGATTGAAATTGACTTGGATGAAAAGGACCCTCGTCTACTTGGACTTTACGAAGCAATTTGGGAGAAGTATCAGCTCAAACCCAGCCCGCATCAAGTGCTTCCGGTAAGTGAGAGGCATCTCTACTTTGGTGTCAGGCGGAAGGCCACTTGGAGTAAAAATGAAATCAAAGCCAGTGAATGGCTCTGTTTGCAAAATACTCTGTTGATTGCCGCAGATGCGTGTTGCCGCACCAATGAGCAGCTGTCCCGCGAGGATTATGTGGCCGAACGGGACCCCCGGCAACGCTCTGCGGTGCAGTTTGGAAGTTTGATGCCCTTTACCGGGCTTGCCGTGGCCGAGCCGCTGCGCTCCCTCCTTATAGCGGAAGAGCTACAAGGGCTGCATATGCCGGCGGTAAGATTTGTGTCGAAAGCGGGGGGGATAATCAAACCGCTCTGGGCTTTGCGCAGCAAGGTAATCCTGCCGCCCCCGCTGATCTGCTGCTGGGGGAGCATGGCCATCCCGTGGAGCCCAATACGGAATGGTGGTGTTGGTGGGACGATGGCGCGCGCGACCCGGTAACGCTGCGCTATGAGCGGGCTAAAATGGAGGCACTTGGTCCTTTTGACATCGCAATGACAAATGAGCGGGTAGGTCAGACCGAGCAAGGCGCCTACCGTCAGTGTATTGTCTCCCAGCGTTTTCGGGAAGTGATGACTAGACTAAAAGTCAGGGGCGTGCGATATGTGCCGGTGGAGTTATTTTAAGCAGAGCTTCCATCGTCTGCTTGAACTTCTGGTGGCGGGACGAGTTCACCGGGGAATGTAGCTGGCGTGCCGTCGTGAATACCTTTGTCAACCACCCCTCGGAAGTCCATCACCTCACCTACATCGTGCGCGGCCCGCCGGGGGGGGCAAATCAATTGGCCATGCAAATTACGAAGAAATTCCACGGTGTTGCCGTCGTTCGTGGTGGAGCGCGGCGTTGATGACTCCAACGCTTGCCAAGCAGCGTCGTGCGCTGGCGATGCGTTTCCCGCCAAGGCGCGCCGCCCACCTGGACTCCAACGGGTTGCGCTGACCTACAAAACAGGGGAAAGGTCCCGATGACAATGCAGGACAACATGGCTCCGGAACTCCTTTCCCCGGCGGGGAACTGGGAGTGCGCCCGGGCGGCGGTGGCGAATGGGGCGGATGCGATCTTTTTCGGGATGCCGCGCTTCAATGCCCGGATGCGGGCGGACAATTTCACGGAGGAGGACCTGCCCCGGCTGATGGAATACCTGCACGGGCACGGGGTGCGCGGTCTGGTGACGATGAATACCCTGATTTTCACCAGCGAGCTGGCGGACGCCGCGGAGCAGCTCCGCACCCTCGAAGCGGCGGGGGTGGATGCCATCATTGTCCAGGATATCGGTCTGGCGCGGCTGGCCCGGGCGGTGGCGCCAAAGCTGGCCCTGCATGCCAGCACGCAGATGACCCTGACCTCTCCGGAAGGACTCGCTTTTATGCACGACCGGCTCCGGCTGGACCGGGCCGTGCTGGCGCGGGATTTGTCGCTGCGCGAGCTGGAGCGTTTCCGGGAGACCACCGTGCCCTTGGAGGTTTTTGTGCATGGCGCGTTGTGTGTGGCCTATTCCGGTCAGTGCCTCACCAGCGAAAGCCTGGGTCAACGCAGCGCCAACCGCGGCGAGTGCGCCCAGGCCTGCCGCATGCCGTATGAATTGATCGTGGATGGCGAGCTGACGGATCTGGGGGACAAACGGTATCTGTTGTCCCCGCAGGACCTCTCGGCGGTGGAGGAAATTCCGGCCCTGCTGGCGCGGGGCGTGCGCAGTTTCAAAATCGAAGGCCGTCTGAAATCCCCGGAATATGTCGCGGCGGTCACGGCGGTTTACCGCAAGGCGATCGATGCCGCCCTGGCGGGGAAAACGGATGGGCCGATGGCGACCGCCGAAGACCGGTATGCCTTGGAAATGACCTTCAGCCGGGGCTTGTTCAGCGGGTGGATGCATGGGGTGAACCACCAGCAATTGGTGGGGGCCCGTTACGGCAAAAAACGGGGTGCCATGGTGGGGCGGGTCCGTCAGGCCGGGCGCGACTGGGTGGAACTGGAATCGGTGGGAGCCAATCTCAAAGCGGGGGATGGCGTGGTTTTTGATACCGGCGGCGACACCAACGATGAGCAGGGCGGGCGGGTTTTTGAGGTGATAGGAAACCGGCTGACGTTTGCGCGCGGCAAGGTCGATTTTTCCAGACTCCAGCTGGGCGACCGGGTTTGGAAAACCAGCGATCCGGCCCTGGATAAAAGGCTCCGGGCGACTTTTGAAAAGGAGGCGGGGTGGCAGCCGGTCCAAACTTTGGACGTGGTGATCAGCGGAAGCGAAGGCAGCCCGTTGAAGTTGGTCTGCGGGGAGATTAAAGTGGTTTCCACCATGCCGCTAGTGCCGGCGCTGAAACGTCCGCTCACGGAAGAGACGCTGCGGGATCAACTGGGCCGGCTGGGCGGCACGGCTTACGCTTTGGGTGCGGTGGACTGCCGTATCACTGGCGATCTGATGCTGCCTGTCAGTGAACTGAACCGGATGCGCCGGGAATTGGTGGAACGGCTGGATGCGGTGTCTTCCGGAACGCCTGACTTTCCGGCGGAAACCCGGCCGGTGGTGGAGGTTGGGCCGTTTTTGGAAGCAGTCAGGACCCGTCCGGCACCACCTCCTGCTACCGCGATGGAATTCTCCGTGCTCTGCCGAACCTTGGAGCAGGTCGAGGTCTGCGCGGCGGAAGGGATCGCGGTGGCCTATGCGGATTTCGAGGACCTGCGCGGTTATGCGGAAGCGGCGCAGCGGGTCCGCGACACTTCCGCGATGCGGCTGCTGCTGGCGACGCCCCGCATTCAAAAACCCGGGGAGCAGGGTTTTTTCAAACTGATCGAACGCGCCAATCCGCATGGCGTGCTGGTGCGGAATCTGGGTGCAGTGCCGTGGTTTACAAAGCGTGGGCTGGAAACGGTGGGCGACTTTTCCCTGAATGTCGCCAATCCCCTGACGGCGGCGTTTTTCAAGGATGAGGGGCTGGATGTCCTGACGGTTTCCTACGATCTGAATATCACCCAGGTGCTCGGTTTGCTGGCGGGCGCTCCGCCATCGTGGTTTGAACTGACGCTGCACCAGCACATGCCGATGTTTCACATGGAGCACTGCGTTTTCGCGGCCTTCATGTCCCAGGGAAAAACCTTCCTCGACTGCGGCCGGCCCTGTGAAAAACATTCCGTCAAACTGCGCGACCGCGTCGGGATGGAACATCCCCTGAAGGCCGATGTCGGTTGCCGGAATACGTTATTCAATGCCCAGGCCCAGACGGGGGCTCAATATTATGCGCAGGTCCACGCCGCTGGTTTGCGGCGCTGCCGGATTGAATTGCTGGAAGAGGACCCGGCTGGGGTGCGCCGCGTGCTGCACACCTACCGCGCCCTGCTGGAAGGCCGGGCGGAGGGGGCGGATCTTTGGCGCAGTCTGAAGGCGCAGTCAAAACTGGGTGTGACGCTGGGCACCTTGGAACCGGCGGGCGCCTGACCGGGAAGTTTCCCGGAAAGGCGCGTTGAGCTGCATTTATCCGTGCGTTGCTGCGGGTTTCCCGGTAGGTCTGGGAGAATAATCAGGCCATCAGGCCCTGATAACTGCTTTAAGCACCCAATTCTTCCCATGCCGCCCTCTGCTCCTGACACTTCGCCCCCTCCCGGGATCAGCCGCGGGGCCAAACTCGCGCTCGTGGCGGCGGTGCTCGGCTGGTTGTTTGATGGATTTGAAATCGGCTTGTTTCCCGTGGTGGCGCGTCCGGCCCTGCTCTCCATGCTGGGACCCGGTGGGGAAGGTCAGGTGGGCACTTGGATGGGCATCATCACGGCGACGTTTTTACTGGGGGCGGCGCTGGGCGGGGTGGCCTTTGGCTGGCTGGGCGACCGCATCGGGAGGGTGAAAGCGATGTCGTTGAGTATTTTGTGCTATTCCCTGTTCAGCGGGGCCGCTTACTTCGCGGAGGTGCCGTGGCATCTGGCGGGATTCCGGTTCGTTGCCGCTCTGGGCATGGGAGGAGAATGGGCGCTCGGAGTGGCGCTGGTGATGGAGGTCTGGCCGGAACGACATCGCCCGTGGCTGGCCGGGGCCATCGGCGCCGCGGCCAATCTAGGGATGGTTCTGGTAGGCGTGGTGGCGGCCCTGGTGCCGGTGACCCAGGATTCGTGGCGCTGGATGTTTCTGGTTGGTGCCTCGCCGGCGCTGCTTACCTTTTTGATCCGCCTGTTTGTTCCGGAATCGGAGCGCTGGGAACAGACCCGGCAACAGGGAGGCCGCCGGGTTTCACCGGTGCGCGAGGTGTTGGGAAAAACCCTGCGGGGCCGTACCCTGATCGGCATCGTGCTGTCTTCGATCGCCCTGATTGGCACGTGGGGTTCGGTGCAGTGGATTCCGTTGTGGGTGGATCAATTGACAGCGGGGACCGTGCCGGGAGCCAAGGCCAATGCACATATGATTTCCTCGCTCGGGGCCATGGTGGGCAGTCTGCTGGCGCCGGTCCTGCTGGGCCGGATCAACCGCCGCACCAGTTATACCATCCTGTGCGTGCTCTCGCTGCTGGTCTGCGGATTGCTCTTCCGGACCCAGTCCGCCTACACTACCCAATTCCTGTTGATGGTTTTTGGAGCGGGGGCCTGCACCGCCGCCTTCTATGGCTGGTTCCCGCTCTATCTGCCGGAACTGTTCCCCACCCGGGTGCGCGCCACCGGACAGGGACTTTGTTATAATTCCGGACGCATCATCGCCGCGGCGGGGGCGCTGACCAGTGGGGCCCTTGTGCAGTTTTACGGCGGGTATGCCCAGATGGGGGCCATGGTCACCCTCGTCTATCTGGTCGGCATCATCGCCATCCGTTTCGCTCCCGAAACCAACGGCCGGCCGTTGCCGGAGTAGGAAAGCAGGATGGATTCCCAGACCCTAACCGCGCCTTTGCTGAAATTGCTCCCCGGTCCCTGATCTTTTTTTCCTCATGCTCCCCTCCGACATCACCGTCATCGTCGCTGCGCTTTATT
>JAYUWQ010000816.1:0-8046 GCA_043753485.1 bacterium | reverse complement strand
TGACGGGAGACGACGTCACCGTGGCTCCGAGGTTGTCGGTGGCACTGGCGGTCAGCACGTAGCTGCCGGCAGGGGCTCCCGTCCAGTTGATGGCGAAGGGTTCGGTCAGATCCGATCCAATGGAGAGGTCTCCCTGATAAAAATCGACCTGCACCACCTGCCCATCCGGGTCCGCCACGGTGGCGGCAATGTTGATGGAAGCAGGGGCAGTGTAGATCGCGCCATCTGCCGGGCTGCTGAGGGAGACCGAGGGGGGCAGGTTGGGGGTAGTTTTGTCGATCGTGAAGTAGTCAATCACAGCTCCGTTTTCGCGGACGAATTTCGCATCCAAACGGGTGCCGGTGATATCGAGCACCACCGAACCCAGATTGTTCAAAGAGGTGAACATGGCGGGGTGGTTCAGAGTTCCGCCACTGATTTTCCCTGAGCTGCCGGCGGTGATATAAACCGCCCCCTGATTGGCCGCGTTGTTGCCGGGTTTGGCATAGACTCCGGTAGTGTCCTCCCGGCCGCTGCCGGCATCCTTTTTCATGGCTGACGTGAGGGTCGTGGAGGAGCCATAGTGCCCGTTCAGCAGATAGGAGCGCTCATAGCTGTGACTATGGCCGGCCATCACGAGGTCCACCCCTCCAGCCTCCAGAAACGGCAAGATATTCTGACGCATCTCGATCAGTTGGGTTTCCGTGTCCGAATTGTGCGAACCCTTGGTGTAGGGCGGGTGATGCCAGAAGGCAATAATCCAGGGCTGCGCCGTGCTGGCGAGATCGTTTTGCAGCCAGATGGCCATGGGACCGGTGGCCGACCGGCTCGAGGTCATGGAATCAAGGCAAATGAAGTGGATGTTGGCCTGGTCGAATGAGTAATATTTTTCGGTTCCGGAAGCGATCCCTCCGGCCTCGCCGTTGGTGGGGAAATTGTGGATCTGAAAGTAGGGGATGGTCAGGAGCGGATTGGTGCTGCTGGCGGTATCGTGGTTACCCACTGCCGACCAGAGAGGGTTTTGCCGGAGAAAAGTGGGGTAGATATTAAAGACCGCCGCTTGGTACTCTGCATCGGTTCCGTTGTTATAGGCATTGTCGCCCAGCATCAGCCAAACGTCGGTTTTAGTGGATCCGGTAAAGGTTTGATAGGCATTCCGCACCGCGATGGCGTTGGCATCCGCCGTGCCGGAGTCGCCGAGAACCCAAATACGGGTCGGCTGTGCAGTGCCCACGGAGGGCGGGGTGCTGAAGGTGTAGTCTGGGCCCGAGGCGAGCACTGATCCGGGAGTGCCGACCGTATAAAAGTAAGGAGTAGCCGGCTGGAGTCCGGTCAGTTTGATTTCATGCTCGGTGGTGGCGGCAGCTTCCTCGACGACGTTGGTCAGCGATCCGGCTTCCACGCCCCAGGAGACGCTCCCCACGGTGGCGATGTTGGTGCGCCACCTGACAATGATGCTGCCAGGCGTGCCCTGCTGGAGATACGGGCCGCGGGTTACGCTGGCGGTGTCCACGCCGATCAGTTCGAGATTAAAACTGACGTCGCTGCTGGTGGCGTTCGCCTGGTGGATTTCCACGGCGAGCGTGTTGGATCCGGCCACGAGCAGCGTGGGGGAGATCGTGGTGCTGTAAAAGGTGGCTTCCGCGGGCGTGCCGATGGCGGACGAGGCGAGGATGCCTGAAGTGACGGTTCCCGCCGGCATATTGTCGCGCCGCACCTCCGTCCCGTTTAGATAGACGACCGCCCCGTCATCGCGGAGCAGACTGATATTCAGGCCTGAGAAGGCCGCAGGGTCGGAGACGGTAAAGGTTTTCCGGAAATACGTCGTGATGAAGCGGTTGCTGGTGTTGCCGCCAAAACCCACCACGGTTGCTTCATCGCCGTCGCCATAACCCAGTTGAGCGGCGCCTTCGGCCCAGAGGGCATCACTGAAAAAAGGCGCCTGCCAAGCCGTGCCCTGATTGCTGCCATTGTCGAGGTATTTCCAAGTCGCGCCGGCGGGAACCAGGGTCTGATCGGCCTGAACATACGTGGTCAACCAGAGGCAGGTAAAAACCAGGATGGCGGAAAGTGGAATGGGAGCTTTCATGAGGGGCGTGGTGGAGGCAGTTTCCCTGATGGAGGCAGTTGCCGTCCGGACGGGATGGATGGGCCGGCTCAAATGAACCCGAGCTTAAGAAACCATGAGGCCAGAGTCTTCAAAGGGCAAGCTGATTTTATAGTAATCATAGTAAAATCAACAACCTCCATGGTAAATTGGAACAGAACGGGGCTGCCAAGTTTTTTGGAAGTGTCAGTTCTGTCGGGTACGAGGGGGCCTTGCCTCCCTGGAGCACTGGCACGTCAGAATGGCCGCGGAGAACGCGGATTTCAGCAGCGGCTGAAAATAGATGACCTGGGCCGGGCGGTCCGGGTGCCCCTAACCTGCTACTTTCTTCACAAAACACGCTTTCAGGCCGGTGGCGATTCCATTCATTTTGCAGGAGATTTCGTGATCCCCGTCGACGAGGCGGATGGGTTTGGATTTGGTGCCGGTTTTCAGAACATCCGAAGAGCCTTTCAGTTTGAGATCCTTGATCATGGCCACCACGCCGCCGTCGGCCAGGACTTTGCCGTAGGCATCCTTGACGATGCGGTCGACGGCCGGGCAGTCAGCATCGGCGGCCGTGTCGAGGGGCCATTCGTGGCCGCAGATGGAGCATTCGTAATGGTCCGCCTGTTCAAGAACATCGGTCATTTGACACATCGGACAGGCCGGTTGGCTCATAGTTTCTGAAAAACGACGGGGTCCGGCGTGAACTCAACCGAATTACACGCACGGGCAGGTTCTGGATCCGTGGGGGCCGGTCCGGTTGGAGCAGGGGAAAGGGTATCTCCTGACGGTGGAGACGGGGGGCGATAAAATGAGGTGCCCGTCAAACCTTGACCGCCCCATCCTCGCTCCGTCGGGGGATCAGGGAAGCGTCTTCAGATAGACACCGGCCACGCGCAGAGGCTGGCCCGACTTCAGGGAAATCTCCACCGGACCCGCGGGCACTGTCAGCGGCTTCACGGTTTCGGGGCCGGCCCCTTCCGGTCGGCATTCCACCTGATTGCCGGTGCGGGTGACCAGATAGCGGGTCCACTTGCCGGTGGCCTGGCCCGGCAGGGCCTGCCCATTCAAGCAGACGGGCAGGGGAGCGGTGGCGTCCTTGGATTCCGTGCGCACATCAAACTGCAGGCGGAAGTCGCCGGGCTTCCGGTTGAGCGTCAGCACGCCGTCCTTGCCCGGGGAGACCAGTTCCCAATCCTCCGCCCGCCAAGCGGCGTCCCTGGCCCCCGTGCCGGCGGTCCATCCCTTGAGGCTGCGGCCATCGTACAGACTCAGGCTGCCATCCCAGGGCGGTGCGGTTTGCTCCGGGGTGGCCTTGCCACCGGGCATTTCCTTGACCCGCAGATTCCGCCAATCCACGACGCCGCCCTCGCTTTCCAAAGCGATATAACCTTTGCGCCAGGTGCAGTTTTCCCCGCCGCTCACTTCTTTGCCGTTCACGGCCAGCCGCAGGGTGCCGTCCTGACAGGTAATCCGGTAATGATTCCATTCCGGCGAGGCCTTGCTGCGTTCCTCGCTGGGAAAGCTGCGCTGTCCGGCGTGCCGGCCGAAGGGCTGCATGGTGGACCCATGAATCGGAAAGACATCGCCATGGGTGGTGAACCAATCGCTATTCCCGTAAGCATGATCCAGCACCTGCACCTCGATGGCCCGGAGAAACGGCTGGCCGGGGGCGGAGAGCGGTCCGGCCCAGATGAAGACTCCCGCATTGCCGCCGGGTTTCAGATGCCGCCATTCCAGCTCCAGAATGAAGTTCTCGTATTGCCGCTCCGTGCGCAGGGCCCCGGTCGGCACCCCATCACAATGCAGCATCCCTTCCTGCACCGTCCAGGTTTCCGGGGCGCAGTTCACGTTGACCCAGCCGGTCAGGTCCTTGCCGTTGAACAAGGGGGTGAATCCCTCCTCCTGGGCCAGGAGGGGCGAGGTGAAGGCGAACAGGAGGAAGAGGCGGCGGATCATGTGCTCCCTTTACGGGGGATTCCGGTCCCCTTCATCAGGCAATCCCAGCCTTCGTTTCCGCCGGCCTCCACGCAGGAGGCTGCAAATTTTCTTGGCAGCGCCAAGCGGAATGCTAAGAGTATTGGAATCGCATTAAAAACCCTATGATTCCCCTCCGCTGCCCAGCCCCAGTCCGTTTCCCGGAAGGGAGACGTGGCGCCAGGGACTTTCCCGGCCAAGTGCCCTCCTGACTTTCCCCCGGGACGGCCGTGCAGCCTCCACCCTTTCCCCCTGATTTGCTAGCATGTTTTTTTCAATCTCCCGACTGGTTCCTCGGCCGGTGCTCCTCCCGGTGGTTTATTTGGCGGCCCTGCTCCCGGGCGTTTCGTCCGCCGCACCGCCGGCTGGCCCGCGGTTCGTTGAACGTCCCGGGGCGATTGATTTCGCGGCCACTTGGAACCCTGCCCCTGCCTACGCCGGGATGAAAGATGGGGCTTTCGCGGGAGGCGGGGTGGCGGTGGGTGACGTGACAGGAGACGGTTTGGCGGATGTCTATCTCTCCCGGCCCAGCGGGGGAGGACGGCTGTTCAGGAATGAAGGTGGCTTCAGGTTCACGGATATCACCCAGCAATCGGGCCTCGCGGCGGATGCGGCCAATTGGGCCTCCGGCTGCACCATGGCGGATGTCGACAACGACGGGGACCTGGACCTCTCGGTGTGTGCTTACGATGGACCGCCCCGTCTGTTTCTCAATGATGGCCATGGAGCCTTCCGGGACGTGGCGGCGGCCGCCGGACTGGCCTTCAAAGGCGCGGGGATCATCCTGACGTGGGCCGACATGGACCGGGACGGCGACGCCGATGTCTATCTGGTGACCAGCC
This sequence comes from bacterium, assembly GCA_043753485.1. GTDB lineage: Bacteria > Verrucomicrobiota > Verrucomicrobiia > Verrucomicrobiales > V1-33 > CAIZWU01. The sequence goes on along the minus strand of JAYUWQ010000816.1, from coordinate 3,156 downwards.
GGGCCTATGATTCAGAAAAAATCTCCCCTGCCGATGTGCAACGCCTGCGCGAGATTGAAAAACGGCTTACCAAAGACCCGGTCTCGGGCGCGCTGCTGGTGCCGCCCGAAATGCGGGAGGAATTCAGCGTCATGATGCGGCCGGGAGCCCCCTATCTGGTCAAGGCGGGGCAAATCGACCGCCTTTACCGCAATGACGGCCCGGGTCCGGATGGGGTGCCCGTTTTCCGGGATGTCACCACCGCAGCCGGGCTGACGGATTACGGCCGCGGGCTCGCGGCGCAGTGGTGGGATTACGATGACGACGGGTTCCCGGACCTCTATGTCGCCAACGATTTTTTCGGCCCTGACCGGCTTTGGCATAACAAGGGCGATGGCACCTTTGAGGACAAGGCCCCGGCCCTGTTGCGGCACACGCCGTGGTTTTCCATGGGCTGCGACAGTGGCGATCTCAACAATGACGGGCGGATCGATTTCATGGCTTCGGACATGGCGGGATCGTCGCACTACAAGGACAAGATGGGCATGGGAAGCATGGATAAGAACGGGTGGTTTCTCGAAATGGGGACCCCGCGGCAATACATGCGGAATGCGGTGTATCTCAATTCCGGAGGCGGCCTGCCCTTCATGGAATGTGCGCACCAGCTGCGTGTCGCCGCCACGGACTGGACGTGGGCCGTGAAATTCGCTGACATGGACTGCGATGGCTGGCTGGACCTCTTTGTGACCAATGGCATGACCGGGGACTATCTGAACTCCGACCTCGTGGCCGCCAATCCCGGCGGTGGCCCGGTGCATCAGGCGCCGCCCAAACCGGACCGTGATATGGCCTTCCGCAATGCCGGCGCAGGGGCGGAGGGCGGGTGGTCCGCCGCGTTCGAAAATACCGGCAAGGCCTGGGGGCTCGACCGCGAAGGCATCAGTTTCGGGGCAGCGTGGGGAGATCTCGATGCGGATGGTGATCCTGATTTGGTCGTGAACAATTTTGATGAAGCCTGCACGGTTTACGAAAACGGCACGCCGGTCGCGGAGGCCGGGCGTCTGGTGGTGAGGCTCCGGGGCGTACATTCCAATCGTGCCGGGCTGGGGGCGCGGGTGATTCTGACGGCCGGGGGTATCCAGCAAACCCGGGAGATCTCGTCCGCCCGGGGTTTTTTCAGTTCCGATGAGCCCGTGGCGTTTTTCGGATTGGGCAAGGCCCGGGCGGAGCGTCTCGAAGTCCGCTGGCCATCCGGCAGGGTGCAGATCCTGACCGGGGTTCCGGCCGGTCCGGTCCTGACCCTGACCGAGTCCGGTGACATTCCGCCGATGGAGAAAACGGTCCCAAGGTTATTCCGTTCCAGTGATTCCCTGCCGGTGCCCCATCTGGAAAGCGGATTCGATGACTTCGCCGTGCAACCCCTCCTGCCCAACCGGCTCTCGCGTCAGGGGCCGGGGCAGGCGTGGGCCGATGTGGATGGGGATGGCGACTTTGATCTCTTCCAGGGAGGCGCCGCCGGCAGCGCGGGACGCCTCGTGTTCAACGGTGGTCCGGACGAAACCGGTAAACCGCGGTTCTCGATAAAATCGACTGCTCCCTTCGATGCCGATGCGGCATGTGAGGACATGGGAGTGCTCTTCCTTGATGCCGACCGCGATGGCGACGATGATCTGTATGTCGTCAGTGGAGGCGTGGAAGCCGCCGAGGGAACCGGGCTCTATCAGGACCGGCTTTATTTCAATGATGGCAAAGGCACCTTCATGAAAGCCTCCGCCGGCACGTTGCCGGAGGAGCAGGACAGCGGCTCCTGTGTCTGCGCGGCGGACTTCGACCACGATGGAGACCTTGATCTTTTGGTGGGGGGGCGGGTCCGTCCTGGCAAATATCCCACCAGTCCCGCTAGCCGTCTGCTGCGGAACGATGGCGGGAAATTCAGCGACATCACGGCCGGCGTGGCGCCGGCTCTGAGCACCACGCGTCTGGTCACGGCCGCACTGTGGGCGGATCTGGATCAGGATTCCTGGCCGGAACTGGTGCTGGCTTCGGAATGGGGGACGGTGCAGGTCTTCCAAAACACCAAAGGCCGGCTCACGCCGGTGGAGACGGCGGCAGGAGCCCTCAGCGGATGGTGGAACAGCCTCGCCGCCGCCGATCTGGATGGCGATGGCAGGCTTGATCTCATCGCGGGAAATTACGGCCTCAATACCAAGTATCACCCATCCCCGGGACATCCTTCGGTTATTTATTACGGTGATTTCGATGACAGTGGCCATCCTCAGGTGGTCGAAGCCAAGACCTTGACCGACGGCACGTTGCTTCCAGTCCGGGGCAAGAGTTGTTCCCAGGCGGCGATCCCGATCCTGCGCTCCAAGTTCCCCAAATTCCACGACTTCGCCTCGTCAGACCTGCGTGGTATTTACACCGAGCAAAAACTGGCGGGAGCGGTGCGGTTGGAGGCGGTCAGTCTGGAGAGTGCGGTGTTTTGGAATGAAACCTCCGGCCCCGGCAAGGTGGTCCTCCAGCACCAGCCGTTGCCTCCCCTGGCACAGATCGCGCCGGTCTTTGGCATTACGCTGATGGATGTGGATGGCGATGGTGACAGCGACGTGGTGCTGGCACAAAATTCCTACAGTCCGCAGCGGGAAACCGGGAACATGGACGGTGGTGTTTCCCTGCTGCTGCAGAATGACGGGGCGCGCAAATTCTCCACAGTCTGGCCGGACCGCAGCGGGATCGCGGTGGCGGCCGATGCCAAATCCCTCACCTCCGTGCCGCTTTCAGAGACGGTCTCCCCTTCGCTCTACTTCGGCGTGAACCACGGCACCTCACAAATGTTCCTGCCTGAGGCCGCGGCAGCTCCGCAGACTGGGATCAGCCTCCGGGGACCACAGGGAAATTCCCACGCCATTGGCGCCCGGGTCACGTTTGTCCTGCCGTCCGGAGCCACCCGGATCAGGGATTTTTCCGCAGGCGGCGGATATCTCTCCCAGGAACCGCCGGTCGTCTTCGTTCCCGCTACGGTCAGCCGGATCAAGGTGCGCTGGCCGGACGGCAGGGAATCCAACCACGCCATCAAGGGCGCCCGGGTCACGGTGGAGCAGTCAGGGCCGTAGGCGTGGCTGCCGGGTGGTTCACCTCATTCATCAACCGCCGGTTTTTTCAAGATGGGGCCGCAGG